>JAGABK010000014.1 GCA_017614625.1 Spirochaetales bacterium | reverse complement strand
CCCAGCGCTCCTGCGCTCCTGCGCTCTCGCGCTCCCCTACAAATGTCATGAGCGTAGGAGCGTCGGAGCGTGAGAGCGTTAACTCACAAAAAAACAACTATTTATAATACAAAGAGTTAACTTTTAATAATACACAGAGCGCAGGAGCGTGGGAGCGTAGGACCGGTCAAGCGCGGGAGCGCTCGACCTCAGTTCGACGATGACGACGAAGATGACGAGGAGGACGCGCTCGCCCTGTCGCGGATCATGTGCTGCAGCGCGATCAGGATGGCCACGCAGGTCTTCTCGTGCTCGGGGCGGTAGATGTCGATGCAGTATTTGTCATGAAGCGAGAGCATCTTCTGTCCGATGACGGCGATGATCTCACCGTCGGCGTCGTACAGCTCGAAGTTGAGTCCGAGGATGTTGCCCTGAAGCTGCCAGCCCAGGCCCTCGATGTTCGTGATGTCCTTTATCAGGTGGAACAGCTCGTTGGAGAGCTCGAAGTTCGTCCCGTCGCTCATCTCGATGAAGTGCCTCTCGTGCAGCGTGAGGATCTTGCGCCAGATGTAGGCGATCTGGTTGCCTTCCATGTCCTTGATCCAGGTCTTGTCGTGGATGGAGATCATCTTCGATTCGGCCTGGTAGACGACGTTCTCGTTCTCATCGGTTATGTCGATGTGGTGGTGCAGCGTGAAGACCTTGGTGGATGTGAAGAGGGATTTCCTGGGCTCCCCGAATCTTTCGACGTTGTTGATGTTGGCCGCTTCTCCGGCCTCCCTGAATCTGTGGATCTTGGAGAAGACTCCCATCTTCATACCTCCTTTTCTTGTCCTGTTTTTCCACCCCATTTGATTGTGCGCCGAAAAGAAATGAATTACAAGCATTGTTTCATGAGCCTTGAAAATCCGTCCGGCATTGTGTAAATTAAAGGCATGAAACGCAGATATCTTTTTGTTTTACTAATATTTATCCTTGCCATGCCCGCCCTCTTCGCCGCCGACGGCGACGCGAAGTACGAGAGGACCTATCCCCTGTCTGGATTCAACGCCTATTCGGACAATTCGGAGGCCCTGCCCGACGACATCTACATGACCAGCATGTGCATCATGACCGAGTGCGCCGGCTACGTCCCGTGCGCGGTGTTCAAGTTCGACGACGAGAACAACAGGAAGAACAGGCTGTACAACGTGTACATCGTCAGGGCCAGCGGAGAGGTCAAGGCGCTGTACCATATCTACGACGCCGGCTCGTACATCGCCGATTACGAGCTTCTGGAGGGAGAGAAATACCTGCTGAGCGCGAAGGACGGCTCGGGGGACATCTACATCGAGGGTTCGGGCGAGATCTTCCGCGTGAAGGCCAACGAGGACGAGATTAAGTTCAGGGAGTACAAGTCGGGCTACTACGCCTGCTCCGCCACGGGCGACATCCTGCCGGACGACATCGAGCCCATCCAGCTCTGCATCAGGGGCAACTGCTCGGGTCCGGTGACCTGCGCCATGATGAAGTTCAGCAACTGGGACAAGGTGGCTGCCATGGAGTACGAGTGCTATGTGGTGCGCCCCACCGGCACGCAGTCGGACGGATTCATGGTCACCGAGCAGGGTCTGATCATCTCGGACGAGGTGCTCTCGGACACGGCCTGCCTGATCCTCAGGAGCGCGGACAAGATGCACGAGCTGTACATCTGCCTGAGTGCGACGGCCATCAAGGAGAACATCCCCTTCAAGCTGTAAGAACTGTAATAGCCGCAAGCCTCGGAGTCGGATTCAAATCAAAAACAGATAATCAAGTTTCTCAGCTGAAGAACGCCTGATAAAGTACGTTCACGGCCTTCTCGTAGTCGTCCTCGTCGATTCCGACGATGATGTTGATCTCGCTGGAGCCCTGGTCGATCATGCGGATGTTGACATCGGCCTGAGCCAGTGCGGAGAAGACCTTGGCTGCCACTCCGCGCCTGTAGACCATGCCGATTCCCACTACGGCGATCAGCGCGATTCCGGTGTCCACGATCAGCGCGTCGGGCGAGAGGCGCTCCTGGATGCTCTCCATGATCTGCGACCTGGCGGCCCTGAAGTCCTCGGAGTCCACGATGACGGACATGCTGTCGATCGACGACGGGACGTGCTCGAAGGACACCCCGGCCGAGGCTATGATCTCCAGAAGCCTTGCGGCGAAGCCGACTTCGTTGTTGAGCATGGCCTTCTCTATGCGGATGGAGGAAAAGCCCTTCATGCCGGCGATTCCGGTGACGATCTCGGACGACTCGGGGTCGGCCTTCCTGTGCGGCACGATCCAGGTGCCGTCGTCCTCCGGGCGGTTGGTGTTGCGGATGTTGATCGGGATCCCTGCGATCATGACCGGGAAGACGGCGTCCTCATGCATGACGGAGGCACCCATGTACGAAAGCTCGCGAAGCTCCTTGTAGCTGATCTCCCGGATGGGTCTGGGCGATGTCACTATGCGCGGGTCGGCGCTGAGCATGCCCGAGACATCGGTCCAGTTCTCGTAGACGTCGGCCTTGGCCGCGCGCGCAACGATGGCTCCGGTGACGTCCGAGCCGCCGCGCGAGAAGGTCTTTATGTTGCCGTCGGCTCCGGTTCCGTAGAAGCCGGCCACCACGGCCTTATCCTTCTTGGCAAGGACCGCACCCAGGGTGTCGTTGGTCTTGTTGGCATCCAGGGTTCCGTCGGCATTGAAGAACACGCACGTGGCCGGGTCGATGAAATCGTAGCCCAGGTACTGCGCAAGCAGCTTGGAGTTCAGGTACTCTCCCCGGCTGGCCATGTAGTCGCGCCTGGGTCCGGAGGCCAGATGAGAAGCGATGACTGCGAACTCGCCTTCGGCGTCGAACTGCACGCCGAGTTCGGCCGCGATGTCCTCGAAGCGCTTTCTTATTGCAAGAAGCTGGTCGGAGTAGTCCTTTCCGGCCACCGCCAGGTCGTAGCACGCATAGAGCATGTCGGTGACCTTGGTGTCCTGCTTGTTGCGCTTTCCGGGAGCGGATGCGACCGTGAAAACGCGGCCCTCATGGGCTTTGACGATTGATGCGACTTTCCTGAACTGGGCGGCGTCGGCAAGGGAGCTTCCGCCGAATTTGAGTGCTGATGTCTTCATACGCAAAATATGATGTTTTGAAGGGTTTTGTTCAAGACATCGCGCGCCCGAAGCGCAGGGCGCTCAGCGCACCGCGATCCCTTCCCTTCCCAGGGACGCGGCTATATGCGCCAGCTCCTCCCTGGAGTACGAGGAGACAAGGGCGTAGGCCGGGTCCAGGGTCTTGCCCGGGTTGAAGGTCTGAAGATACCACTTGGTGGTCTTTCCGACAAGCGGCAGCATGGCCGCAAAGTCATCGGCCTGGAGGAGGAGCTTCGGACAGGTGGTGCGGAATTCGTGGGCGACGGAGGAGCTTTCGAGGATGTCCACCGAGCGGGCGATTGCGGCGGTGTCGGAGAAGCCAAGCAGGTGGTATTTGGAAAGCGGGGCCTTGATGTCCATGGCCACGTAGTCCAGAAGGCCCTCTCCGAGAAGAGCGGCCAGCATGTCGGGGCGGCTTCCGTTGGTGTCAAGCTTGATTGCAAGGCCCAGTTCGCGGACGCGGCGGATGAAGGCAGGAAGGTCCGAATGCAGCGTGGGCTCGCCTCCGGAGATGACGAAGCCCTCGAGGAACCCGGCGCGCCTTTCAAGGAAGGAGAGGATATCGTCTTCGGTGTAGGTCTCGCCGAAGTAGGTCTCGTCGGAGCCCTTGATGACGAATTCGGGGTTGTGGCAGTAGGGACAACGGAAATCGCACCCGCAGGTGAACACTGCGGATGCGATCTTTCCGGGGTAGTTGACGAGGTCGGACTTTATCAGACCGCCGAATGTCATGCGCTCTGTCCGTTGGCGTTGGCCCAGCTGATGATCTGGGAGACTCCGGTGATGACCGTGGACGGGTCGTTGGGATCGGGAATGAGCGTGGGAACCGCCATGACGCCGTACTTCTGGGCCAGCTCCTGGTTCTCCATGGCGTCGACGATCTTGTAGCTGATTCCCCTCTTGTCCAGGTTGGCCTTGGCCGCCGGGCAGTTGGGACAGGACTTGGTGGTGAACAGGACCGGCTG
>JAGABK010000013.1 GCA_017614625.1 Spirochaetales bacterium | reverse complement strand
TCCTTCCTGCTCATATGTGATGATTCCCATGTCGCGCGTCCTGCCGGCCTTGCTCTTGAGATTCTCCGATGCGGTTCCGGTGTCGGAAAGCACCCAGACCTGTCCGAAAGTGTGCATGTGGTTGGGAAGGTCCGGGAAGAAGCACCTGTCCCCGTTGTACTCCAGCCACGCCAGAGCGGTCAGGATATCTTCACCGGAGAGTATGCGTATTCCGTCCGATCCGAAGGCGGGAAGGACCAGGTTGCTTCTGATTTTCCTTTTCTGAAGCGACAGGACGCACGATGCGGCAAGGCTGATCATGTCTTCCAGGGCTTCCTCCCTGATTTCGTCCAGGACCTGGTGAACGCCGGAGTTCGTGACCTCTTCACGCCACCTGGTGAAGCTCTCCAGATCGAAGATGAAGGTCACCAGTTTCGGATCCAGATTCTGGTAGATGTTCACGGCAAGCTGCCCCTGCCTTGCAAGGACGCGCCAGTTGATGTTTTTTATGCTGTCGCCGGCCTCGTAGTCTCTGATTCCCTTGAAGAGGGAGTTGTCCTGCAGACGCCCCCTGTCCGAAGGCTGCATGCTGCGCAGGTCGTCGGCAAGAGGCGAGCTGTCCACCGGGAACACCTTCGGATAGACGACCATCATGGCCGGGTTCTCAAGGGCGAATGTCTCGGTCCTGCTGCCCAGCCCGAAGCCGTCTCCGGACGTTGCGTCCAGGCTTCCCAAAAAGGCCGCTCCGCGCCTCTGAGTGTGGATGACAATCTCCCTGGAGACCGTCTTGCCCGGCATGATCCACGAGATACGATGTCCTGTTTCCGAACCTTCAGCGATGAATTTCGGTCTTTTGTCGAAAAGCGAGACCTCAATCCAGAGAAGGGGTAGGATCTTGTTGTTCGTCACCTCGAGGTCGAGTCTTATGTCCTCTCCCGGGAAGACGCGGCAGGAGACCGCCCTTGCGGAGATCTTCATGCGGCGCAGGGAGAGCCTTGTCCAGATGAAGGAGAAGAGCATGAGAAGCAGGACCAGCACCAGGAACACGGTCAGGGTCACGAGCCTCATGTAGGCCGTGACTATGCAGATGACGCCCAGGGCCACGAGGCCCGGGACGCTGGTGAAGGTGCTTCCCGCTTCCCTGGTTTTCAAAGCATGTTTTCCTTTGCGGGCGGAACCTGCGTGGAGGACAGGATATCCTCGAGGATGCCTTTGACGCTCACGTTCCTGTAGCCCGCCTGGCCGGACAGCTCGATCCTGTGGGACATGACAGGCAGGAAGAGGCGCTGGACGTCCTCCGGGATGACGTAGGACCGTCCTGCGATCGCGGCGAGGGCCTTGGCTCCCTGATACAGGCAGCGGCTTGCGCGCGGGCTGGCTCCGAAGAGCAGGTCCGTGTTCGTGCGAGTCTTCTGCACGAGGTCGACTATGTAGGCCTTGATGTCGTCTCCGATGCGCACGTCGCGCACTTCCTTCTTCAGTTCAACAAGTTCCCCGGGCGATGTCACACGTCCGACTGTGTCGAAGGGGATTCCGTCTCCGACCCTGTCCAGCATGGTTATCTCCTCGCTCTCCGACGGATAGCCCAGCGAGAGCTTCATGAAGAACCTGTCCAGCTGGGCCGCCGGAAGCGGGAAGGTGCTGTCCTTCTCCACGGGGTTCTGGGTCGCGAGGACGAAGAACGGATCCGGCAGGCGGTAAGTTGTGCCGTCTATGGTGACCTGATGTTCTTCCATGGCCTCCAGCAGGGCGGCCTGGGTGCGCGGGATGGCGCGGTTGATCTCATCGGCCAGCAGCAGGTTGGTGTTCACAGGTCCCAGCACGGTGTTGAACTCGGCGGTCTTCTGGTTGAAGACGGTCGTTCCTATGACGTCCGAAGGCAGCAGGTCCGGCGTGAACTGGATCCTCTTGCGCTCACAGCCCAAAGCGAGAGCGAGTGTCCTGATGAGCGTGGTCTTTCCCGTCCCCGGAAGATCCTCCAGGAGGACGTGTCCCTCGCAGATGATGGCGGCGGCGATCAGCTCGAGCTGCTTCTCCTTGCCTATGATGATTTTCGATGTCTCTGAGACAATCGAAGCGACAGTGTTTTTTATTAAACCTTCCGGCATGAGTTTCCCCCACGGAAAGCATAAATCCGGGGTGTCCTGCTGTCAACATTCGGGTTTACAACTTGAATTATGGGTGCGATAATATAGACAAGTGGGAGAAGCCGCTTTCCCTGCGGTCTTCCATTCTCATTTTAGGAGGGGGAAAATGAAAAAGTTAGTTTTAGCTTTGGTTCTTGCAATCATGCTCATCGCCGTTCCGGCTGAGCTTTTCGCTGTTTTTTCGGGTGATCCTGTCCAGCAGTTCCCGAAGCCGTTCCTTCTGACCTCCGGTGGTCAGGGTGCCGGTTCCAAGTCGCTCAGAATGCTTGTCCAGCTCACCAAGAAGTTCACACAGGATCCTACGACAGGTGACTACTGGCTCGAGGACGAGACTCCCGAAAGATACGCCTACATCGATTCCGGCTATTTCAAGACCCTGGTCATCGTCATAAGCGTCACCGAAAAGGGACTCGGTGCCTCCGGTATCACAATCGAGGATGAGATCGGATTCCTCAAGGTCGTTCTCCAGAAGGCCAAGGCCCAGGGCATGAAGATCATCGCCATCAGCATGGAGGCAGATGCCCGTGCGCCCAAGATTCCGACCAACGGAAACGAGAGAATCATCGACCTCGTCTGCCCGCAGGCCGACTATCTCATCTCCATCAAGGCGAACAACACCGATGACAGATTCACCAAGATCAGCCAGCAGTACGGCATTCCTCTCACGATTGTCGATTCGGCGAACGTGGACATGCGTGCCATTGTGCAGGAGATCTTCAAGTAATAACCGGAGGTGTGAATGTCAACAACAATGTTAACATTGATACTGCTGATCATCATGATCGCGGCATTCGTGCTGAGCAGTATCAAGCTCAAATCGCCTGACATCTCCATGGCCGTGGCGGCAGTCGTTCTCGCAATCGCGGGCACGATCGCCGTTCCCGAGCTGGGAAATCCCGTCAGGTACCTGGTCGAAGGTCTGTTCGTAAACCTCGACCTCGCTCTTCTGTTCATCGCGGCATCGATCTTCGTCAACATCTACGCGCACAGCGGGGCCATCGCGGCAATCACCCGCGGTGTCGTGGAGAAGATCAACAACAAGTGGATCCTCATGTCCATCATGGGCGTCCTGATGCTCATTCCCGGAGCCCTCACCGGTGCCGGATCGGTCGCCATCTTCGTTCTCGGCGGTCTGGTCAACACGGTCCTGGAGTACCTGGGAATCTCGCAGAAGAAGAGAACCGTGTTCATCTGCTTCTTCGCCATGCTGTCTGCCGCATGTCCTCCGATCAACCTCTGGACAATGCTCATGACCGCTCAGGCGAACATGCCTTATGTCGGATTCACCTGGCTGCTGCTCATCCCGATCGTCATCGCCGGCGCGTTCACCATCGTGTTCGTCGGCTGGGGCGCCAAGCCTCAGAACAAGGAAGAGACGCTGGCCAAGTTCCCGCCCAAGGATCCCAAGCTCAAGTGGTGGAGGATCGTCCTGCCGTTCGTCGCGATCGTCGGACTGTTCCTGCTTGCCCTGTATGATCCGTGGGGACTCCCGGTTCTGGGTCTTCCTCTCATGTTCCTCATCGCCGGTCTGGTCGCTCTTCTCTGCAACCCGAAGAAGACCACCTTCAAGGAATACCTCGGTATTCTCGACGATACGATGGAGCAGGTCTTCCCGCTGGTCGCCAACGTCCTTTCAATCGGAGTCCTGCAGAGTGCAATGGCCGCAACGGGTGTCAGAGGTCTTATAGGATCCACTGCAGTCGGACTGCCGCTCGTGCTGATCTACGTGCTGATCATCATCGTCGGACCTATCTGCCAGGGATGTTTCAACTACGGTGTATCGATCGTTCTCGGCGGACCGCTGATCTTCATGTTCAATACACTCGGTATGGACGTAACTGTCATTTGCGCAGCTCTTTCGCTCATCTTCCCGCTCGGTGACACTCTGCCGCCGTCAAGGATCGTCGGAAGGCTTGCCTGCGAGACGACCGAATACAAGGAGTCATATCTCAGCTTCTTCAAGACCCTTGTTCTTCCGATGCTGTTCCTCGGTGCCATGGGTGTCGCCATGATGGTCCTGCACTCGAAGTTGGCATTCCTGTACTAAAGGGGGGATAAGAGATGGTATTTTTTGAGAATGTGATTCATATTTTGTATTTCGTGATGGCCGGACTTGTCGGATTCAGCATGTGCAAGAGCCTGTTCAGGAGAAAGAAGAACAAGGGCTTCGTCTTCGACGCCATGTACGCATACTGCCTCATTCCGTTCCTGCTCAGGGTTCTTTACATCAAATAAGGGGGCCGGGTATGGAAAAGAAAGCATTGATATTCAAAGTTTCAGCCTTGGTCGTCGCTCTGGTCCTTGCTCTGATCGCAGGAATCGAGTTCTGGCAGCTGCGCCATTACAAGGAGACCATCGTCGCATCCGAGGATCTCACCGAGATCAAGTGGTTCAGCGACTATGTTCCTTCGTTGAAGAACACCTGGATGGACACCCCCGTGTTCATCTTCGATTCGGGAGTCGAGGGCGGAACAGTCTTCGTCTGCGGATGTCCCCACCCGTATGAGCCTGCGTCCACAATGGCCGCATACCTCATGATCGAGAACATCCACGTGGAGAAGGGAAAGGTCATCATCGTTCCCAGAGCCAACTACTCCGGATCGACCGACGGCATGCTCGGTGACGCCTATCCCAAGTTCTTCCATGTCAGTTCCGACTGGGGCATCACCCAGTACAGAATCGGTGACAGATACACCAACCCGCTCGACCAGTGGCCCGATCCGTTCACCTACATCAACTATCCTTCGGGACAGAACCTGGCCTATCAGGACATCAGAAACCTGAACAGGACATATCCCGGACGTGAGAACGGAACCCTGACCGAGAGAGCAGCCTACGCGATTCTCGAGATCATCCGCAACGAAGGCGTAGACATGGCAATCGACATGCACGAGGCAGAGATTCTCTATCCCGTCACATCGACCTATGTCGCTCCTCCGACGGTCCTCGACCGCGAGAAGTTCCTCGAGACCGGAGAGGTTGTGTACTACGAGCCCGAAAGAAGCTCGCTTGATGTTGCCATGTGGGCAGGAATGACGCTTTCCGAGCAGTTCCTCATGAAGTATTCGGCATCCCCGAAGACACTGCACGGACTGAGCCACAGAGAGTGGGCCGACTGGTCCGACACCCTGGTCTTCCTCATGGAGACTCCCGAGATCTTCATCGACAAGATCACAGGACCCAGAACAGAGGCTCTCATGACCGAAGGTAAGGACGAGTTCCTGCAGAACGTCACGGACAAGGGTCTGACATACTTCCCGTATGAAATGGACTTCGGAACTCCCATGTGGTACAGAGTCGGACGTCACCTTTCAGGTGCTCTTGAGGTCGTCCTCGATACAGCCATGTTCTATCCTGAGCTTGAGTGTATCTGCAGCTGGCCGACATATCTCGAGATGAAGGAAATCGAGGAGTCCGGAAAGGACAGCGTCGGAGCCTTCCTCAAGGATCCGAATGCTCCTGAGAACAAGGACCGCGCATTCACGATCTACTATAAGCCTGTCGGAGACAACTACGACAAGTACATGAAGTAAGTGGATCTGGACTGGAAATCCCGGAGGTGCCGAATTGCCGGCACCTCTGTTTTTTAGGGAGGAATCCGGATGAAAACCATAATCAGAGCACGTTATCTCATCGCCGCCCTGTGCGTCGCGCTGGTCTTCGCCGTGGCAACGGTCTCCATTGCGCTCATTCGTGCGCAGAGGTATGAGAACACCCAGATGAACGCAGCCGTGGCCATGAAGGACGCCGAGGAGTTCATCCGCAACCGCATGATCTCCAAGGGAATCACTGCAGAGCCTGATGACAAGGACAAGATCATGCTTCTGGGGCCCGAGTTCTCCGAACTGACCACCACGCCCGGAGAGATAAAGGACAAGCGGGGCTGCCTGAATCCCAATTTCGCCGCGGCCATCGTGCGCTATCTGCATCAGGCCGGGCTGAAGAAGGGCGACACCATCGCCGTAGGCACAAGCGGCTCCTATCCCGGCTTCCTGATTGCAACTCTCATAGGCGCCACGCAGGCCGGAATCAAGGTGCGTGTGATCGCAAGCCTGGGAGCGTCGATGCACGGTGCCACGAGGCTTGAATTCACAATATTCGACTTCCTGGAGGCCCTGAAGGACGGAGGCTTCGCTGAATTCGACCTTGTGGGCATCTCGCGCGGAGGAAAGAACGACAGGGGAGGAAGCGTTGCCGAAGGCCTGTTCTATGAAGGGACCGCAGAACTTGCAGGAGACATCTGCATCGCGTTTTCCGAGAAGACCGGAGTTCCCTATATCCTCTGCGACACGATCAAGGAGAGCATCGCCAGACGCCTTGAGCTCTTCGGTACGGGAATAGACATGTTCGTCAACGTCGGAGGCGCCACGGTCAACAACGGGGCCGCCCTGCAGGATGTGGAGACCTTCCCGTCCGGTCTTGTCATGCACATGGACGACATCCCCCAGTCGGATGTAAGGGGACTGTGCTACGAATACGCCGCGCAGGGCCTGCCTGTTCTGAGTCTTCTCTATGTCGAAGGCTTTGCCAACGACAACGGTATTTCCTTCAATCCCTATCCGATGGCAGAGCCGGGGGAGGGGATTGTGTATGAAGTGGTCTACGACAAGGCCCTGATCATCGCCGGCATCATCTGCACGCTCGCAGTGCTTTGCCTGGGAATCGCCGATCCGATCATCAGACGTCGCAGGCAGAAATAAAAAAATAGTTCAAAAGGGAAAAAGAAAGGCTGCCGCATTTCTGCGGCAGCCTGTTTCCGTTCAGTTGACTTGAATCAGAAAAGTGTGTTGTAAACCAGGCCCTTGGATGCTCCTACGAATGACAGGAACATGAACTCCGTGAGACCGTTGGTCTCGATGACGATCTTACCGAAGGTGGGATACTCATAGCCGACTGCTCCAGGAATGACCTGCATGAGAGCCTTGGCGATCTGAGGAATCTGATCCTTGGCATAGATATCAACGAAGCCGAACGACACTTTGTCGCCAACAAGCGTGATTGCGAAATCATAACCGACGACATTGTATGTAGCATAACCGGCTTCAAGAATAGTCTTGTCAGCTGCGAGGGTCTTACCGTTCTTTCCGTAATACCATGCGAGCTGCAGTGCGGTTCTCTTGAATGCGTTGGCGAAGGTTGTCTCCTCGATTCCGAACGGGAAGAGCTCATCGAGCTCCTCTGCGGTCGTTGCGGGAGCGAAACCCTGGCCTACGCCGTATGCTTCAAATATCTGTTCGATCTGATTGTCCGACGCCAGTGCCATGGACTTGAAGAAGCTGAACGGGTCTCTCTGGGAGATCGCCATGTTCTCAAGAACATCGCATGCCACGGCGTGTTCAAATACGGCTGCTGTTCCAGCTTTGTCTGCACTCTGGAATGTGCTTGCAAAGGCAAACTGACAGACAAAGAGTACAATCAGAACAGCCAAAGTAATTTTGTTTCTCTTCATCTCTAGTCTCACTCCATCGGTCTGAGCTTGTCGCCCATGTTCTCCAAGACGATGTCAATCCACCACTGCGGACGTGAAGGAACACTGAAGTTGACAGTGCCGTTCATGTACTTGCCGACGAGCTTGTTGCCGAGGGCCTCGTATGTGTCGAACCACTCATTGGCTGCATTGGCCATGAAGCCTGTGAGATAGCTTCTGGCGAGGTCTGTCCTACCTGCTTCGATGAGAGAAGCGGCGACTTCCTGAGCTGTGGCTGTCTGGACATAGAGCTTGTCCTGGATGGGATCTCTGACCGCCTTGATGTCCTTGATAGCGGACTGGTAGTTGATCTGAGACATCTGCTGGACGAAGGACTGGTTCCACCAAGCGGACTTGGGATCATAAGCGGATCTGAGACCGCGACCGAACTGCTCGGGGAAGGAGTAGGCCGAAGCGAAGACCGGTGTGAGATAACATGTGCTGGGTGCGCCCCAACCGACCCAAACGAGACATCTTGCCTCTGCGGGGAGGTAAGCCTTGACGTTTGCGATCTGGACATAAGTTGCGCGGAACATGTTGATGGGTCTTGCGATACCGACCTGGGTGTCCTGCTTGAGTGTGTTGTGGTAGTTGTAAAGGACGTTGCCGAACTCACCGGCCTGAACGGTTCTGGAAAGATCGAACTGTGTGCCTGCATAGTAGTCGGAGCAGATGTCCTTGATTGTCTGGACTGAGACGAGCTCAGCCGGCTTGACGAACAGAGGATACTCGTTTGCATCTCCGAACGGATCGAGTGTTGCACCGATCTCGGGATCCAGGAGGCCGATGGCTCTCCACTCTCTGAGCGTGCAGCCCATGTTGTTGTATCCGTTCCATGCATAGACGTTGCAGGGCTCGAAGTTGCCCTCGCCGTTCCACAGACCCTGCTCGATTGCCCATGACTTGAGAGTCGGGCTGCAGATGTAGTCCGGGTTGTCTTCGTAGTAGACGTTGATTCTTGCTCTGTTGGCGGCGACGAAGACCATGTCATCGGGGACCTTGATGGCTGCCCACTGGTTGGCGCCGTAAGCCTCGAAGACCCATGACTCGTTTCCGTCACAGATGTTGATGCACTCGCAGCTTCCGTCTGCCC
>JAGABK010000012.1 GCA_017614625.1 Spirochaetales bacterium | reverse complement strand
GCTGCTGCAGGGCCCGGACGCCACGTATACCACGCGCGACGGGCATGACTTCCATGAGGAGATGACCAGGGCAGTATACAACAGGACGACGAGTTTCCCCGATTTCAGGATCGTCGAGTCGTTTCCCAAGGACCTTCCCATCGTGAAGGCCTACATCATGTCCCGCGAGGGTCTGGTGCTCAAGGCCAGGGAAGAGCTCGAAGGGCCGTTCCACTGCACCAACAACACCACCGGAATGGCCCCGACCATCGCCGGAGAGGTCATGGCGAAGGGGCTCTCCAAATCAGCAGGCATCAAGACCATCCTCGACCATATCCATGCCGATGTCTCTACGACCGTCGGAGTGGGCGACGGAGAGAACGACCTGGACATGATCGATTTCTGCCATACGGGCATAGCCATGGGCAACGCCTGCGAGGTGCTGAAGCAGCATGCCGACTATGTTGCAGCCGATATCAACAATGGCGGCCTGGCCGATGCGATAGAGTTTGCGCTGGGAAGAGGCTGATTCCTCGTATTTCCTCAACGTCCTCATCCTCCTCGCCGTCCTCAACTTCCTCGACGTGCACGGCACCGTAAACAGGGGGCGAAAGGACTCGCTTTCGGCTGCCGGTAGTCCGCCGAAAGCCGGCTCCGCTGCAGGACCCTGCGCCGGCTCGGCTCCTGCCTGACGCTCCGCTTCTCGTCCTTATTGGTGCCCAACAAAGCAAAAAGGCCAATGCTTTCGCACTGACCTTTTTCCTTTCGGGGCGAAAGGACTCGAACCTTCGATATCCTGCTCCCAAAGCAGGCGCCCTAGCCGCTAGGCAACGCCCCGTTGCCAAAAGGAGTATATGCAATTGACATAAGATGGTCAAGGCAATAGGGTTTGGGGTATGAAGACGCAAATCAAGGCTGTACATGACATTCTTGACACTTTCTACCCGCCGGAGATCTCCTTCCTGGAGAGGCGGAATCCGTTCCAGTTCCTCATCAGCGTGATACTCAGCGCGCAGACCACGGACGAGCGGGTGAACCAGGTCGCGCCGGAGCTTTTCGGCCGTTATCCCGATGCCGGGGCGCTGGCTTCCGCGGACATCGAGGATGTGAAGAGGATCATACATCCCACGGGGTTCTTCAACGCCAAGGCGAAGAACATCATCGCCTGCGCACAGGCCGTGCAGGACAGGTTCGGAGGCATCGTCCCGACCGGGATGGAGGAGCTTCTGAGCCTGCCGGGAGTGGGGCGCAAGACGGCCAACTGCCTGCGCTCGGGTGTGTTCGGGATCCCGGGAATCGTGGTGGACACCCATTTCTCGCGCGTCGTGGAGAGGGTTTTCGCGCTGGGGACGAGGGACCCTGAGAAGGTGGAGACCTTCGTGTGCTCCAACCTGGACGAGACGTGCTGGAACCGGTTCTCCATGACTGTGAACCTGCACGGAAGGCAGATCTGCCACGCCAGGGGAGAGGAATGCGGGGTCTGTCCCATACGGGGTCTGTGCGCTTCGGGCAAATGAAAAGGGCTGCCTTGCGACAGCCCTTCGACAATCCGGTCTGATGAATCAGAGGATGTTGATCGTCTTTCTCAGGAGCCTGAGGTACATGATGTAGGTGATGATCATGCAGACCAGTGCAGCGATTCCGAGGATTGCGGAGATGATCGAGCCGACCGTGCCGCCCTTTCCGAGGATGCCGCTGATGAGGTCGAGGATGATTCCGGCGATCCAGACGATGAAGATCATCCTGATGGTCTCCTTGCCGTATGTGGCGACATCTTCCTTGTTGAGCCTCTTGGCCAGGTTGATGCAGCCGCAGATGACGAAGTAGGTCACGAGGATCTCGCAGACGCTTTCGGCGATGCTGAGGAACTCCGAGAAGTTGTGCTTGCTCAGGGCCGTCGAGAGGACGGAAAGAACGATCTGTCCGATCAGTGCGATGAGGGCGCTCGAGAAGGCGGGCTCGTCCTCGGAGGCTCTCCTGATTCCGGTGAGGTTGAGGAAGAACGCCACGATAGCGATGACCATTCCTACGACGAGGGTGACGATCGAAATCACGTCGTTGATGTTGAAGGACTCGCCGTCTGTTTTGATTGCGGCTCCGAGCAGTGTCATGAGAACCGTAGCCACGATCGAGATGATTGCGGCGATGATCGAGAGAATCTCGGCGGTGTAGATGCGGCCGATTCCTATCTTTGCGTTTTCGTTTGCCATATTGAAACTCTCCTTAACTATACAAAGTCAATTCCGAATCATGCATGTTTTCGGGATAATTGTAAAGGACATAAAGGAAAAAAGGCATGGAACTGTTATTCGGCAAGGACTTTACATTATTTGAATAATCTGATAAGTTCCTTAATGTTGCACTTGCAACCAAGGTAATGCAAAGTACTAGATAAGGTGGATTATATTATGGCACGTAGATGTGATATTTGCGGAAAAGGAACAATGGCCGGTAACGTCGTCACCAGAAAAGGACAGCCCAAGAAGAAGGGTGGTGTCGGTCAGCATATCGGTGTCACGACCAAGAGAGTCTTCAGACCCAACATCATCACCGTCAAGACAATGATCGACGGAACACCGACGACTGTCAAAGTCTGTGCAAGATGCCTCAGGGCCGGAAAGATCCAGAAGGCTGTATAATCTACGCCTGTCTGAACCGGGAGCTCCAGTTTCGGAGCTCTTTTTTTTTGCCCTCAGCCGATTCTCATCGTCGGAAGGTTCCTGATGGCCAGTGTGGTGCAGCAGTCCTTTCCGAAGGTCTTCTCCATGAATGCGAAGTAGCTTGCAGTCCTGTCGCAGGGGATGTAGGCCTCGATCGTGCCTGCAAATCCTCCGCCCTGGACCCTGCAGGCGCCTTCGCCCTTGAGGAAGGCATCGGTCATGGCGCAGGCGAGGGCGATTCCCTGGCCTTCCGGGGCCTTGGGGCTGAAGATGTTCTGGAGGAACTTGAAGGACGAGTCTCCGGTCTCGCGCACCAGGGCGAGGTATGCGGGGATGTCCTTGTCCTTGAGGGCCGCAATCATCGCGTCAACCCTGCGGTTCTCGGCGAAGAAATGGCCTGCCCTGATGATGGCGCGGTCGTTCCCCAGAGCCTTGCGGAGCTCGCCGATGCTGTTCATGAACTGGATCTCGGAGACCTCGCTCAGGGACTTCTTGCCGAAGAAGCGCGCCACGGCCTTCATCTCCGAGGGGATGGAGGCGTAGTCGTCCGTCAGGTCGGCGTGGTTTCCGCCGGTGGTCGTGATCACGAGGTCGTATCCGTAGTCCGCGAAGTCTATCGCCACAGGGGTGATGGCCGGCTGCGCGGGGTTCCTGAAGTCGATGCCGACGATTCCTCCGTTGGCACAGGCCAGCTGGTCCATCAGGCCGCTGGGTTTTCCGAAGTGGATGTTCTCGGCTTCCTGGCCCATGATGGCGAGTTCGGTGGTGGAGAAGCGGTCGTCGTTGTAGAGCGAGTTGAAGATGGTTCCCAGAAGGACCTCGACGGAAGCCGAGCTGCTCAGGCCCGAGCCCTTGAGGACGCTGGAGCTGACATTGGCGCAGAAGCCGCCCGTCCTTCCTCCGCGCTTAGCCATGGCATGGGCCACGCCCCTGATCAGGGCCTCGGTCGTTCCGAAGAGGGCGGGGTCAGCTTTTGTATCGGAGATGTCGACGTCGAGCTTCGGATATCCCTCGCTGATGAAGGTCACGCGGTTTTCCGGAACGGCGTGGACTGCGGCTATGGTGTCAAGGTTGATGGATCCGGCGAGCACCTTGCCCAGGTTGTGGTCGGTGTGGTTTCCTCCGAGCTCAGTCCTTCCGGCCGTCGAGAAGAGCGCCCGGCTCTTCGTTCCGAACAGCTGGAGATGCTGTTTCTCCAGGTCTGCGATTCTTTTCCGAGCCCTTTCCGCGTCTGCGTGCTTTCCGTACAATCCGGTTGTATCCATGGTCGATTCTCCTGAGTATTGCTGCTAGGAAATTATATAGTAAATTGCCGGACGGGTACAGCAATTTGCCCCGGTTGCAGAACCTCACCGATGATATCGGAAACGGGTCCGAGGGGGCGGCCAGGGTCTCGATTGTCTTGGCCAGCGTCCGCGGGTTCCAGTTCTCCAGACTGCCGTAACAAGGCATAATGATGTTCTCAAACGTGTGTATGTGCCTGTTTCTTGAGCCGGTAAGCATGTATGAGGCTATCACCGGGTTCAGGCGGAAGGGCCGGCTTCTTATCAGGCTCCTGATCTCCGCTTCTCCGTCCATGCGCGTGGGGACCCTGCCAAGACAGACGTCGCAGCCGGTGCATTCGCCTTTCACCTGGCCCATGGCGCCGAGGATGGCGCTCCTTCTGCATCTGCCGGATCTGAAGATGTCCAGGATGGGGCTGTATGGCACCTCGGAAATCAGGTCGCGGTGCGTGACAATGACCCAGGACACGGCCGTCTGTCCGTCGCGTCCGGCGCGGCCGGATTCCTGGAGGAACTCCTCGGCGCTCTGCGGCAGCCTGTAGTGGATGACACTGCGTATGTCCGGCTTGTCTACACCCATTCCGTAGG
>JAGABK010000152.1 GCA_017614625.1 Spirochaetales bacterium | reverse complement strand
GCCGCCCATGTCGATGAGGGAGGCCACCAGAGCGGGGCCGGCCTTACCTTCGAAGACCAGACGGGCAGGGTCCTTTTCGTTCATGCCGATGCCCAGAAAATGGGTCTCGATCCGGGGCTTGCCCGCTGCCAGGGACGGACAGACCTCCAGCATATGGGCGCCCAGGGAATACTCCTGGCCTTCGACCAGGTGATAGGTATAGTCCTCCATGAAGGCGCTGGCGCCGTTGCCGTTCTCGCCCATGGCTTTGATGATGGCGGTCATGGCGCTGACCTTCCAGTCGCCCTCGGCGCCGAAGCCGTAGCCCTGTGCCATGAGGTGCTGGGATGCCAGTCCGGGAAGCTGCTCCATTCCGTAGAGGTCCTGGAAGGTGTTGGCGAAGGCCTTGCAGCCGTTGCGGTCGAGCATCTTCTTGATGGCGATCTCCTCGCGGGCCTGGTAGCGGATGGCCTCGATGTTGTCGGTGGCGATGTCGTAGTTCTTCTTGTACTCGGCGAAGAGTTCGTCGATCTCGGAGTCGGTGACCTTGGCCATTTCCTTGACGAGGTCGCCGGTGGCCCAGGTGTTGACCTGCCAGCCGAGCTTGATCTGGGCTTCGACCTTGTCGCCTTCGGTGACCGCGACTTCACGCATGTTGTCGCCGAATCTCATGACTCTCATCTCCCTGGAGGTCCTGACGCCGATGCACACGCGCATCCACTTGGCGAGCTTGGCGATTGCGTCCGGGTCCTTCCAGTAGCCGGCGATTACCTTGCGGGGCAGGCGGAGCCTGGCGTCCAGGAATCCGTGCTCGCGGTCGCCGTGTGCGGCCTGGTTGAGGTTCATGAAATCCATGTCGATCTCGTTGTCGGGGATCTCGAGGTTGTACTGTGTGGCGAAGTGGCAGTAGGGCTTCTGCAGGGCCGTCAGTCCGTTGATCCACATCTTGGACGGGCTGAACGTGTGGCACCATGTGACGATACCGTAGCAGCTGTCGTCATAGTTGGCTTCCCTGATCACCTGTGTGATCTGCGCGTTGCTCATGGCGGTGACTTTGTAGACGAGAGGATAGGGCAGCTTCTTGGAAAGCTCAGCCGCCATCTCCTTGGCACGCTTTGCGACCGTCTTCAGCACTTCCTCTCCGTAGAGGTCCTGACTTCCGACAATAAACCAGAATTCTTTCTTCACTTTTGACTCTCCTGTCCGTAATATGCGTTTTTTCCGTGTTTCCTGTAGTAGTGTTTATCAAGCAGCGCCTGACTTACACACGGGGCGTCAGGCACGAGTGTCTTGGCATGGTAGTTCATGAAGGCAACTTCCTCCATGACGACGGCGTTGTGGACCGCCTCGTTGGCGTCCTTTCCCCAGGCGAAGGGGCCGTGGTTGCGCACCAGGACTCCGGGTACCGCGATGGGGTCGGCGTACTTGAAGGCGCGCGCGATCACGAGGCCTGTGTTCTTCTCGTACTCGCCCTGGATTTCCTCGTCGGTGAGGGCCCTGGTGCAGGGGATCGGGCCGTAGAAGTAGTCGGCATGGGTGGTTCCGAGCGGCTCGATTTCAAGTCCGGCCTGGGCGAAGCTGGTGGCCCAGCGGCTGTGGGTGTGAACGATTCCGCCGACTTCGGGGAACGCCTTGTAGAGCTCTATGTGGGTGGGCGTGTCGCTGGAGGGTCTGAGGCGGCCTTCGACGACCTTGCCGTCGAGGTCGACCACGACCATGTCATCTGCCGTCATGGTCTCGTAGGAGACTCCGGACGGCTTGATGACCACCAGGCCTTTCTCGCGGTCTATGGCGGACACGTTGCCCCATGTGAATGTGACGAGGTTGTGCTTCGGCAGAAGCAGATTGGCCTCGAGAACCTTCTTCTTCAGATCCTCAAGCATTGAAGACCTCCAGGGCGCGCTTCTCGATGTCCAGGACCTTCATGTAGTCCGCAAGGTACACGTCGAAGCCCTTGACCTCCTCGTCCGGAGCCATGACGGTCTGGGTCTTGCTGCCGGCGAAGACCTTGTCGTCGAGGTAGTCCTCGAGGTTCTCGCCCTTGTTCCAGACCATGTAGGCGGCAAGAAGCGCCATGCCGTAGGGGCCGCCTTCGCCGGCCGTCTCCATGACGGAGACCGGGGCGTTGATGGCCGCGCTGAGGATCCTCTGGCCGGCAAGCGGGGTCTTGAAGTAGCCGCCGTGGCCGAAGATCTTCTCGATGGTGACGTTCTCAGAGCGCAGGATGTCCATTCCGATCTTGAGCGTGGCAAGGGCGCTCATCATGTGGCTTCTCATGAAGTCGGCAAGATGGACCGGGTTGTCGGGCTTGTGAAGGAAGATAGGCATTCCGCTGTCGAAGTCTGTGACGCCTTCGCCGGAGTAGTAGTTGCAGCTCATCAGGCCTGAGCAGTCAGGCTTGCCCTCGAGCGCGATTGAATAGAGAAGTGTGAACAGCTTGTTCCTGTCGATTCCGACTCCGGCCCTGTCGGCGAACTCGCCGAAGAGGTTGATCCAGCTGTTGATGTCGGTTGTGCAGTTGTTGCAGTGGACCATGGCCACGGGAGCTCCGCTGGGGGTTGTGACCATGTCGATCTCGCGGTGGACGCCCAGCTTCCTGTCGGTGACGATCATGGCGAAGTCGCTGGTTCCGGCGCTGACGTTTCCTGTGTTCACGCGAACGGCGTCGGTTGCGGCCATTCCGGTTGCGGCGTCTCCCTCAGGCGGTGCGAGCGGGATGCCTGCTGCGAACTCTCCGCTGGGATCGAGGAGAAGGGCTCCCTGCTTGGAAAGCTTTCCGGCGTTCTGTCCGGCCACGAGGACCTTCGGGAAGACCTTGAAGACATCGAAGCCGGTGAGTTTTTCGAACTTGGCGGCCATATCGGCGTTGAAATCGAGCTTGTCGCTGTCGATGGGGAACATTCCGGAGGCGTCGTCGATTCCGATGACGTTCTCGCCGGTCAGGAGCCTGTGCACGTAGGCGGCCAGGGTCTCGACATGGGCGATGTCCCTGACGTGGGCCTCCTTGTTCAGGATGGCCTGGTAGAGGTGCGCGACGCACCATCTCTGCGGGATGTTGAAGCCGAACAGCTCGGTCAGCTCGCGCGCCGCCTGGCCTGTTATGGTGTTGCGCCATGTCCTGAACGGGCAGAGGACGTTATAGTTGGCGTCGGAGGGGATGTAGCCGTGCATCATGGCCGAGATTCCGATTGCTCCGGTGACGGTCAGTTTGACCTTGAGCTTCTCGAGGACATCGGCCTTAAGACGTGAGAAGCAGATCCTCAGGCCGGTGAGGACCTCGTCGTAGTGGTAGGTCCAGATGCCGTCCTCAAGGCGGTTCTCCCACTCGAAGTCGCCGGATGCCAGCGGTCTGTGCTTCTTGTCGATGAGCACGGCCTTGATCCTTGTCGAACCGAATTCGATTCCGATAACAGTGTCCTGAAGCTTCATGTGTCGCTCTCCTATGAGGCAGGATAGCCATCCCGTGCGGAAATGGAATCCACCATCATGATTATAACACAGAAAAAACACGGACAATACAAATTTCTTTACAAATTTTTATAACATGATAAAATTTCAGTAAATTGTATGAACAATTTTCCGACATTTTCAGCAGGGGGTGTGCAATGAAAAGACTTGACAATATTCCGAAGACGATGAAGGCCCTGATGGCCTACGGCGGATACGACTACAGGTACGAGGACATCCCCGTGCCCGAGATAAACGAGGACGAGATCCTCATCAAGGTCGAGGACTGCGGTATCTGCGCAGGCGACACGAAGGCCTACCACGGAGCGGAGGTCTACTGGGGAAGCCCCACGGTCAAGCCCTTCATGGACGGACCTGTGGTAGCGGGACACGAGTTCATAGGAACGGTCGCTGCCATCGGCGACAACGCTGCGAAGAAGTGGAAGCTCCAGCTGGGCGACAGGGCCATAGCGGAGCAGATCGTGCCGTGCGGCGAGTGCAAGTTCTGCCGCGAGGGCAACTGGTGGATGTGCCAGCACCAGCATATCCACGGACACCAGAAGATCGTGGCCGACGGCGGCATGGCGCAGTACATGAAGTACACCGTGCAGGACATCGTGCACAAGGTTTCCAAGGACGTTCCGGCAAAGCATGCGGCTCTGATCGAGCCCCTTGCATGCGCTGTGCATACGATTGAGCGCGCTGCAATCAAGTTCAACGACATAGTCGTCGTGGCCGGAATGGGACCCATAGGACTGTGCGACCTGCAGCTTGCCAAGCTGAAGAACCCCAAGCTCCTGATCGCAGTGGACACCAAGGACCACCGCCTGGAGGCCGCCAAGGCCCTGGGAGCCGACGTGGTTCTCAACCCCACCAAGTGCAACGCCGCAGACGAGGTCCGTAAGCTCTCGGACGGCTACGGCTGCGACGTGTACATCAACGTGACGGGACATCCGTCCGGATGCGTGCAGGGTCTGGACATGGTCCGCAAGCTGGGAACCTTCGTCGAGTTCGGCGTCTTCG
>JAGABK010000151.1 GCA_017614625.1 Spirochaetales bacterium | reverse complement strand
GTGAAGGACGCCGTTGCCCTCTCTTTCGAGTGCAAAGCCAACCACGGACCGGGTACTGACATGGTTGTCATGTACGGGCCGTTCTGCGAAAAGCTGGGTCTTTCCGGGCAGATCAGCAACGATGTGGAGGATGTCGTTAAATGCCTGAGGACGGGCGGCTGCGTGATTGCCAATGTCGCCAAGCGGGAGGACTATCAGGCAGTCTTCACCAAGGGCGCACATTACATAGTCGTCTTTTCGGAGACCCGTGACGGAAGGCTTGCCGTGCTGGATCCGAGTATGTTCAAGCCGGGAAAGATGGATTACGGACTGAGCACGAGCAAGGTGGAGATAGACGGAAAGATCGCCTACTGCACACGTCAGGTTCTGGAAGAGGACGCCACCGGCGAATATCCGCACAAGTACTATCTGTTCTGGCGGAAGAACGGCTGATGGTCGGCATAAAGTCCACAGAAATCCACAAATAAGCAAAAAAGGCAAACCTCTTTTATTGAAAAAACAGAATTCTATGATAAATTGGACTTGTAATGTCTTTGTAGGAATCTCCCCAAGCGGAGAATAGGAGGAAAGAATATGAAGAAGACCCTACTGGTTCTTATCACTGTAGTTGCTCTCATCGCCCTCGTTTCCTGCGCCTCGTCCAAGAAGCAGGCTGCGATTGTGCTGACAACCGGCGGCGCTTCCATGGAGTGCGATTCCATTGAAGCCGCAGTCGCAGGCATCCCCGCAGGCGGAGAAGGAACAATCGTACTCAGCGCAGACGCAACAATCCTGACACCGATCGTTATCGGCGACAAGAGCGTCACGATTACCGACAACGGCAAGCCCGTCGTCATCACCGACGGCCTGGTGGATGCCGACAACCCCAACTTCCTGTTCACCATCTACGGAACCGGAAAAGTCGTCATCAACGCAACAGCCAAGGGCAACATCACCATGCAGGGCGCATCTGACGGCCTCAAGAGATGCATGTTCAACGTCGGACCGCAGAACGGCGACTTCGGCGACAAGAGCCCCAACGCCATCCTCGAGATGACCAACGTCACCGTCCAGGGCATCTCCACCACATACACCGGCGGAGTCGCAAGAGGCTACGGAACGATGACCTTCAACGACTGCACCATCCGTGACAACGCCACCACGGTCAACGGAACCTTCCTCTGCATGTACGGCAAGGTCACCATCAACGGCGGCGAGTTCATCAACAACAGCAACACGTTCTCCAACGGCGGTCTGATCCAGGTCACCAACACCGACGGAATCGAGCTCACCGTCAACGGCGGATACTTCTCGGGCAACTCCGGTGTCTGGGGCGCATGCATCAACACCTATGCCAAGTCCAAGGCCACGATCATCGGCGCCACGTTCGAGAACAACACCGCAGTCGATGCCGAGGGCGCAGCTGTCCGCACGCAGGGCACGACAGTCATCAAGGACTGCACCTTCATCGGCAACGCTCCGTATGACATCACGGTCAAGGCCGGAAACTGCACGATCGACGAGTCCGTCAAGGCAGAGAAGGTCCTGAAGTAAAGAAAGCCTTTGCTTTGAGATGAAAACGGCGGTCCTGCGGGGCCGCCTTTTCTTATGTCCTGGTTCCTGTGTTATTCGCCCAGACAGCGGTACGAGATGAAGGTGCTGTTGTTCTTTCCGGGAGTGCGCACGACCTCGTATCTGGTGGGGAAGGCCTCCAGGAGGCCCGAGAGCTTGGAGTGCCCGTACGAGCGCGTGTCGAAGTCCGGCTTGGCCCTCTTGATGTAGGAGCCGGCCGCGCTCACGTCCGCCAGGCCGTCGTTGTCCTGGTAGGTGTCGTAGGCCTTGCGGATGAGGTTGTGGATCTCCTTGGGGACCTTCTGCTTCTTTCCGCTCTGGCCCTTGCGCTCTCCGTCCTTCTTCTGGGCCTTGCTCTCGGACTTCTCGGCAGGTTCCGGGGTCTCCGGGACATCGTCCGTGGAGAGGGTGTCGTTGGTGAGGTTCTCGAGGAAGAGGAAGTCGTCGCAGGCGTTGCGGAAGGACTCCGGGGTGGTCTGCACGCCGATTCCGACGATGTTGGCGCCGGATTCGTGGAGCCTGATGGCAAGCGGGGTGAAGTCGCTGTCGCTGGAGACGATCACGAAGCTGTCGAAGGCGTTGGAGGAGAGGAGGTCCATGGCGTCGATGACCAGGGCCATGTCGGTGGCGTTCTTGCCCGAGACATAGTCGAACTGCTGCTCGGCCTTGATTCCGAGGCGCTTGAGCTCGTTCTCCCACTTGTTGAGGTTCCTCTTCTTCCAGTTTCCGTACGCACGCTTGACGACGATGCGCCCGCGTGTGGAGACTTCCGTCATGATGGCATCCAGCTTCTGCAGCTGGGTGTTGTCCGCGTCTATGAGAATTGCAATCTTGTCTGAATCGTTCATGCCTCAATAATACGGAAACCCCGCCTCCTTGCAAAGTCCCGCGCCGGAGGGGCTTTATCATGTGTCGGATTTTATGTATAATTAATCGTAAAATCATACGCAAGGAGGCGGTCATGCCGAACATCAAACCTGTCTCGGACCTGAGGAATTACGCCGAGGTCCTCTCCGAAGTCCGTGAAGACGAGCCTGTCTATCTCACCAGGAACGGACGCGGCTGCTATGCCATCGTAGACATGAACTATGTCGATGAGTTCAACCGCCTCAAGGCGGAGATGAGGATCCTTTCCGATCTTTACAACGCCAAGGAACGGGCTGACAGGGAAGGCTGGGTCTCCATCGACGATGTCAAGAAGAAGTACGGCTTCTGATTCCGGGAGGTCGGTCGATGAATGAGGTTGTTCTCTCCCCGGATGCGGTCGATGACCTTGAGTCGACCCGCCGTTATATCTCGGATGTCCTTAAGAACCCTGTTTCGGCAGACAGTATAGTCCGTGTGATAGTCTCGGAGCTTGAAAGGCTTGCGATGTCTCCCGAATCGGGACCTTCGCTGGTATCGAAAACCGGGTTCTGGACCGATATGAGATATCTTGTGATTGAAAGGAAGTATATCGCCGTTTACAGGAACACGGGCAATAGAACAGAGGTGATGCGGATCTACAATGGACGTATGGACTACATCAGGGACCTCTTCAAGACGGAGGAACTGATTTGAAGGCAGGGCTGATCAACCAGTACAGGGGGCTCAGAAGGGAGCTCTACATACTCCTCGTGGGAAGGATCATGACCAACATGGGGTCGATGATCTGGCCCATGTTCACCCTGATCCTCAGCCAGAAGCTCGGCCTGAGCGCCACGGTCATCGCCGCCTGCATCATGGCCTTCAGCTTCGTCAGCATTCCGGTCTCGCTCCTGGGCGGAAAGCTCGCCGACAGGTTCAACAAGAAGAACATCATCGTCGTCTGCGACCTGGTCTCGATAGCCAGCTATGTCTACTGCTTCCTGGTTCCGGTCACCATCACGTCCATAGTCATCTTCGCAGTGGCCTCGCTCTTCCAGACCGTCGAATGGCCCAGCTACGACTCGCTGGTGGCCGATTTCTCCACCTCCAAGGACCGCGAGCGCGGCTATTCGCTGTCCTACATGGGCAGCAACCTGGGCCTTGTCCTTTCCCCGACCATCGGAGGCCTCCTGTTCAACAACCACCTGAACCTGGCCTTTTTGATCAACGGACTTGCCATCGCCATGAGCACGGCACTTATCTTCTTCATGATAAAGGACGTCCACCGCGAGAAGGACGAGGAGGAGGGCGGAGCCTACGAGAAGGAGCTGGACACGAGCGTGTCCGCTTTCTCGATTATCAGGAAGAGCAGGGTGGTCGTCCTTTTCATACTGTCATCTGCCCTGGCCACAGGAGTCTACGGGATGTACAGCTACCTGATGCCGCTCGACATGGGCGTGACCTATGCCGAGCGCGGTGCGGTCCTGTTCGGCTCCATGACCAGCGTCAACTGCTTCGTGGTAATAGCCTTCACCGCGGTGATAACCCACCTGTTCCGCAAGATGCGCGACACGGGCAAGATGCTCATGGGCGAGGGCCTCATACTTCTGGGATACCTGGTCTTCCTGCTGTTCATCCGCCGTCCGTGGCTCTGTTTCGTAGCCATCACCGTCTTCACCTTCGGCGAGATATTCAACACCATATCCTCTTCGCCGTTCCTCACAAGGCGAATCCCTGCTTCACACAGAGGCAGGATCCTTTCTGTCATGAACGTGTTCTGCGGCCTCAGCGGCTCGGGCATCCAGCTGCTGACGGGCGCCGTGTACGACCGCGCAGGTTCGGCCGCCGCATGGACCACGATCATAGCCATAGGCGCCGTCGAGCTCATCCTCGTGGCCTTCATGTCCGTCTACGACAGGAGGGAATTCCCGGACCTGCAGGTCTGAGACTTTCCGCATATTGCCAACATCCCGCCTTTCCTACGATAATGCAGGCATGAAACGGACGTTCAGCACCGAACTGGCATACATAGTAGGACTTGTCATCCTCGCCCTGGGCGTGACCTTCATGGAGAGGTCCGATTTCGGCGTGTCCATGGTTGTTGCCCCGGCGTACCTGCTGCACCTGAAAATCTCGCAGACCTACAGCTTCTTCACCTTCGGCATGGCCGAGTACACCCTGCAGGCGGTCCTTCTGATCCTGATGATCCCTGTCCTACGCCGTTTCAGAATCAGCTACCTGTTCTCCTTCGTGACTGCGGTGCTCTACGGCTTCATCCTGGATTTGTGCATGCTGGTCGTGTCCTACATCCCGTGGGAGGGGATTCCGATGAGGGTCGCCTGCTACACGCTGGGCATGGTGCTGTGCGCCATAGGCATTTCGCTTCTGTTCCACACCTACATCCCGCCCGAGGTCTACGAGCTTTTCGTCAAGGAGTTCGCGTCCGTCTTCGGCAAGGACATCCACCGCGTGAAGACAGTCTACGACATCGTCAGCTGCACGATAGCCGTGATACTGTCCTTCTGCTTCTTCGGCTTCTGGGTGTTCGAGGGCGTGAAGTGGGGCACGATCGTCTGCGCGCTGATAAACGGAACCCTCATCGGACTGTGCTCGAAGTTTCTCGAGTCACGGTTCGAATTCAAGGATTCCTTCAAATTGAGAAAGAGTTTTTGACGGGTCTAAAACAGTTCTCCCCGGATAGCAATTCGGCCAAAACATTCCTTATCTTGAAAAATGGCTGTAATCACTCAAGGTCATTTACAGCCAGATTTTGAAATCAGCCACCATCTGGCTGAATCCGGGTCTGATGACCGGTGTTTTTTCAGCCAGATTCCATGGGATGAAGCATTTTGGCTGAAAGGCAATCAGCCAGAAAACCGCGGCATTGAGTATTTGGCTGAAAGTGAATGGATCCACGGTTTTTCCGTAGATGTTTTCCAGTGCCGGACAACTGGATTACTGAAAAAACCTGTTCCAGTTGTTTCCCTTCAAAACAGAAAAAGAAAGGGCTGAAGGAGTCCCGCAGCCCTGGATAACAATAATCAGCTTTTGCTTTCCGTATAATCTCAGAACAGGATTGCCGTCGCGATCTTCAGGTAGACCAGCAGCGACAGGGCGTCGACTATGGTGGTGATGAACGGACTTGCCATCACTGCCGGGTCGAAGCCGAGCTTCTTCGCCAGAAGAGGCATCGAGCATCCGATGAGCTTTGCCATCACGACCGTGATCGCCAGCGTTGCGCTTACCACCAGGGCGACCATGGGGAAGGAGTAGTTGACCGCGTCCGCCATGTTGCCGAAGAGCAGGCCGTCGACCAGCATGACCTTTCCGAAACAGACGGCTCCGAGGGCCAGGCCGATCATCAGGGCCGTCAGGAACTCCTTCAGAAGCACCTTTCCTATGTACCGGAACTCAAGTTCGCCCAGCGATATGGCGCGGATGACCGTGACGGACGACTGCGAACCGGAGTTTCCGCCCGTGTCCATGAGCATGGGGATGAAGGCGGTGAGGATGACCAGCTGCGACAGCGCGTTCTCGAAGCTCGTGATGATCAGGCCGGTGAACGTGGCCGAGATCATCAGCAGCATCAGCCAGGGAATCCTGTGCTTGAACAGCTCCCACGGCGATGTCCTGAGGTAGGACTTCTCGTAAGGCGTCTGGGCGGACATGATCGTGATGTCTTCCGTTGCCTCTTCGACCATGACGTCCATGGCGTCGTCGAAGGTTACGATTCCGACCATCCGGTTGTCGCTGTTGACGACCGGCAGGGCGATGAAGTTGTACTTGGACAGCTGCTTGGCCACTTCTTCCTGGTCGGTCATCGTCGTGACGGTGATGACGTGGGTGGTCATCAGCGACTCGACCTTCGTCTCAGGGTCCTTCGCGAGCATCAGGTCCTTGGCGGACACGAGGCCCAGGATGCGGTTGAAACGCGACAGGACGTAGCAGGTGTAGATGGTCTCCTTGTCCACGCCGGTTTCCTTTATCTGCCTGAAGGCGTCGCTGACCGTCATGGACGGGGTGAGCGACACGTACTCAGTGGTCATGATCGAGCCTGCCGAGTTCTCCGGGAACTGGAGGATCTCGTTGATCTCGCGCCTTCTGTCGG
>JAGABK010000150.1 GCA_017614625.1 Spirochaetales bacterium | reverse complement strand
GAAGGAATGTCCGTTCAACGGCAAGGTAGCTGTCGCAGTCGCTAACCGCATGTTGAGGACAGGCCTTGCACTTCTGCATCACGATGACCTGTACAGGCCCATGATTGAGAATGGGTTTGACAAATTTGAGAGGAAATTGGCCGGAAACAAACTTCAAGCTCTTGTCCCTTACCTGACCCGTAACTAACAAGAGCTTGCAAAAATGAATGCCTCGAATTTGAAACCTTCAATTGAAGGTTCATTCAAATATGTCCAAAAGTCAAGATTAATTCTTTTTTTAATCAACTATTGACTCACAGGACAAAATAAAAGACTGCCGCACTTCTTCAATGCGGCAGTCCGTCAATCGGAAAAACTACCCGATTACTTCACATTGAGAGCGACGCTGTCTGCCTTCGTGAGCTTGCCGCTTTCCGCTACGACGACATCCGCCGATACGTTCTCGGCGAACACTCCGCCGTTGATGATGACCGTTCCGGTTGTGTCGATGGCGCCGACTCCGTCGTTGTATCCCTTGTTGCGGAGGAACTCGCCGCCGTTGATGGTGCAGGTCGCCTTCGAGTTGACCTTCATCAGGCCGCTGGTGGTTCCGGCGTTGTCCCTGAAGGATCCGCCGTTGATCGTGAGCTGGCACTCGACCGTGACCATGATGAGTCCGACCGTCACGGAATCGTTTCCGTAGAACTCACCGCCGTTGATCTCGGCATAGCTGTACAGCGTGATGAGGCCGTTGCCCTTGTTGTTTGCGCTTGCAGTGTACACGCCGCCGTTGATGATGACCTTTCCATAGCCTCTGACGATTCCGCCGAACGATGTCGAGATGACTCCGGTGACCGTGACGCCCGGGTTGATCTCAAGGTAACCGCTCATCTGGTCAGGCTCCTTGTAGCCGGTTCCGACCAGGAACATGACACGCGTCACGCTGCTTGTGGCCGGGTCCGCACCCTTGAAGGTGATTCCGCCCTTGGGTGAGACGATGAGCTTTCCTTCGCCCTCTACCTTGAACATGTACTGGATTCCGTCGCCGTCGTTGACCGCATCGGTCACGGTGACAGCAGTTCCGTTGTCGGTGATGGTGACCGTGGCGTCCTTGATCAGGCTGGCCTTCTTGACCGAGATGTCGCCGCTGATGATGACCGTAGCCTCTGCTCCTGCCGGCACGGCGGCGATGGCTTCCTCGATCGTGGCGTATTCCGTCTTGGTTCCGTTCATCTCAAGTGCGACTGCCTTCGCAGCTGCCGGAGCCTCTTCCTTTGCGGGAGCCGGAGTCTCGGCCTTCTTCTCGACCTCGACGGCCGCAGGGGCCTTCTCGGCTTCGGGAGCTGCCGCCTTCGTGGCGCAGCTGACTACAAGAGCCATCACAACGATTGCCCAGATAATTGACATCAATGCTTTTTTCATGACTTTTCTCCTTTATTATGCTATTAAAATCATAATCCTGTTATTCTGAAGACCTTGCTTTGGGCGTCTCCGTACCAGAAATACCCGCCCCAGAAGTCAATCAGTTCCGCCTCGTTGGCGATTCCCCTTCCCGTGAGGTCTATGGCATAGTCCTCGATCTTCTTCTCAAGGTCGATGACCCTGATCGAACAGGGGTTGATGTCCGTTCCCATTCCCTCCGTGGAGTAGATCTTGCCCTCGTGGTAGCAGGCTCCCTGGAGGTAGAAGGAATACGGGACGTCGAACATGTCGATAATGTCCCCGGCCTCGAGAGTGACGACGTTCACGCCGTACGTCCCGTCATAGACTCCGGCCGACAGATCCGGCATGTCGAAGCAGAAGAACCTCGTGGTCCTGTTGTAGTCCCTGGTCACGAAGGCCCAGAGCTTGTTGTTGTCATAGTCCAGCAGGAAGTTCCCGTACGGAGACCTGTCTCCTATGGCATGGGAGCGCCACAGGTCCTTGTCGTCCTTGAATCCGATCTTTATGACCTGGACCAGCTCTCCGCTGTAGGACGAGGGTCCGCCCGTGATCCTGTATGCGCAGAGAGTGCCTTCGCGCCTGTCCATGGAGCCGGAGTAGCTCGTGTAGACGTTGGAGTACAGCACGGGCAGCTCGTCGGCCGCATCGTACCTGGCATTTCCGAAGAAGACGCAGTTGGCGTGGGGTTTGATCAGGTCAACCTTGTCCAGCTGGACCACGCCGACCTTGTTCTGCCTTTCCATGGAATAGACGGAACCCTTTCCGCTGCTGTTGAACTTGAACAGCAGGTCGTTGTAAACCGCTCCGTCCTGGACATAGTTGGACATGAAGGCGTACTCGACCTTGCATGCCGTGTTGATCCATCTGGCGTTGACTACGACCTCGTCGGGAACCGTATCCACGTTCTCCCTGAGCCATTCCTCGGAGAAAAGGGCCACCGCCTCGTCGGTGATGATCCACCACCCCGTGAAGGAGAAGCCTTCCCTGACGGGATCCCGGGGCATCTCGAATCCTATTTTCCCCTTCAACGTCACATGCGAGACTTCCTCTCCCCCGTTCCTGAAGCTTATCTCAAGGGTGCGGCCCTTGGTCGAAACGGTTGAGCACGAGGTCAGGATAAGAAGGACAACCAGCAAGAACAGCAGTGTCTTCCTCATATTCCGAGACCCTCCTTCAATTCCAGATATCTGTTCGTGAGTATCGTATCCACACCCATGCCGAGGTATTCCCTCGCCTCGTCCACATCGTCGCTCCAGTAGACGTTGCAGAGGATTCCGTGGCTGTGGGCCTTCTCTATCATCTCCCTGTTGAAGCTTCCCTTCACCAGCTGGACCTTGTCCGCCTTCAGGACAATCGCCCTGTCGACGATTCCCCAGAAGTCGTCTCCCCCGCCCAGGCACGTGCGGGCCTCGGGATACAGGGTCCTGATCTGTCTGATGATGTTGTCGTTGCCGGACATGAAGTAGACGTGCTTCTCGCAGTCGTACCTGCGGACGAGCCTCCAGATTTCGGCAAGGGCTTCCGGGTCGTAGCAGGGATCTGTCGTCTTTGCCTTCAGATGGACGTTCATCACGCAATGGCAGGCGAGCTTCTTCAGTATCTCCTCGAACGTGCAGATGCGCAGTCCGGGATAGACGCCCTGTCCGAAATCATAGCTCCGCAGTTCCTCCAGGGTGTGTTCCGACACCTTTCCGGTTCCGTCGCTCACCCTTTCAAGATGCCCGTCGTGGATGCTGACCAGCTGCCCGTCCTTCGAGAGCCTCAGGTCGAATTCGATCTCCTGGGCTCCCAGTGCGACCGCGGCCGCAAGGGACGGAAGCGAGTTCTCCGGCTTTCCGTATCCGCGGTGGGCGCACAGCCTGGGATAGCCCATGTAGTGGTCGCCTGCGCAGACTGCCGGTCCTCCCGGCCTGTACTGCATGGGACGCCTTCCCTGCTCTATGTACTGCCAGTGGGCCTTCTCGGGATTGTTGAATCCCGCCGGCTTGAAGTACTTGGCCTTCGGGTCGATGTCGGCGCACACGATTCCCTCGTTGTTGCCTATCTCCCCCAGCACCTCGCCTCTGGGCGAGACGATCTCCGAGCATCCTCCCACCGGGGAGGACGGACCGAAGGTCACCGAGGCCCTGAGAAGATAGGCGTTGGTGTTGTAGCAGAGGAAGCTGTCTATGATCCTTATTGCACCGGGAGTGTCGCTCCTCTGGTGCGAACAGCCTATGATGATGTCCACATCCTGTCTGGCAATCGTGGAGAAAGCCTCGTAGAAGTAGAAGTCATAGCATGTCAGGAAGGCGAACCTCAGTCCCTCCAGTTCGAGCACCGGGACTTCGGACGGCTCGAAGCTGTACTCCCAGTCCAGGTCCCTCTTTCCCGAGCACTCGCCCGGAGTCAGGTGCCTCTTGTAGTATCTGAAGACCTCTTTTCCGCTCCTGTCAAAGCAGACGGTGGTGTTCCTGAGCTTTCCTGTCTCCGGACAGGGCGTGCAGGCGTTCACGAAGACGAGGCTGTTGCAGCGTCTTGCCGCGTCCGCGCACTTCTCGAACAGCACGGGCCCGTACTTCAGGACGGTCTCCAGATGCTCGTCCTTTCCGGGACACATCGCCGGGATATTGGAGGACTCGGGAAGGACAATTATGTCGCAACCGGGTTTGCAGGAGTCCAGAAGAGCCATTTCCCTGTCGAAAAGCTCCCCCATCCTGCTGTAGTCGGTGCTGTAAATCGGTTGTATCACGCAACACTTCATGATCATCTCTCCCTGAGCTTCGGATCTATCTTCTTGAGAAGATGGTCTCCGTAGAGCGAAACCGCAAGGACGATCAGCACGATGACCGAGATGGGTATGATTGCCTGCCACCACTGGCCTATGAGCTGCTGCCTTCCGGCGGAGACCATGACGCCCAGCGAGGTGTCGGGCGGCTGGATTCCTATTCCCAGATAGGAAAGCGTGCTCTCATAGAGGATGATGGAACCTGTGCTGAGCGTTATGGTGACGATCAGCGGAGAAGCGATGTTCCTCAGCATATGCTCACGGACGATCCTGAACGGCGAAGACCCGATGGCTCTGCTGCACTCGATGAAAGCTTCGTTCTTCATCTGCCTGATTGCGGTTCTGGTCTGCTTGCAGGGCTTTGTCCACTGGATCAGGATGGTCACCAGGATTATGGTGGAATAGTTGGACCCGAATATGGTGGCGACGATTATTCCTATGAGAATCGACGGGACGGACTGTCTTATGCTTATCAGGAACGTCACGAAATCATCGACTATTCCTCCGCACATGCCAGAAAGGATTCCGAGCACTACCCCCACGATCGACGAACCCGCCAGGCCTATCAGACAGAGGAGGAACGATGTCCTTGTCGCATACAGCAGGCGGATTCCGAAATCACGTCCCAGATAATCCGTTCCCAGAAAATGACCCGAATCGGAAAGCCCGAAGATCGAAGGCATGGCCAAGCGGTTCTTCAGGTCGACCGCACCGAGGTCGACGGGGAAGATCAGCGGAGCGAAAAGGGAGAACACTATGAATGCCGATGTCAGTGAAAGAAGAACCTTCAATCCGGTGGGCATTGTAAGTTTGTTTGGATTTCTTTTCTTCATGGCCACCTCCTACTTCACCTGTTCCCTGACTCTCGGATCCAGCCAACCGTGGCTCAGGTCAATGAGTATGTGTGCGATTGTAACGGTTGTTGCGATTATCAGGACACCGAGCTGGACAACCTGGAAGTCCCTGTTCTTCGCAGCAGTGACAAGGAGCTGTCCCATTCCCGGCCAGCTGAAGACGTTCTCGACGACCGCCGAGCCTCCGATGATGGTTCCGATCTGCATTCCGATCCTGGTGACGACCGGCGAGAGCGAGTTCCTCAGGCCGTGCCTTATGATCACGTTGATTTCGGAAACTCCCTTCATCCTGGCGCCGTCTATGTACTCGTTCGTCATGGTGTTCACAAGGGAGTTCCTTGTGAGCCTTGCGATTGTCGCGGTGGGTCCGGAGGCCAGCGTGAGCATGGGCATTATGTAGCTCTTCCATGTGGCCGAACCTGCCGACGGGAACCATCTCAGCGTGAGGCTGAAGAACAGTATCATGATGATTCCCAGACAGAAGTTCGGCAGGGTGTGGAACACGACGGTCACCACCCTCACCGTCTTGTCTGCGAACGAATCATGCTTGATTGCCGCCACCGTTCCCAGGGCGACTCCGAATACCGCGCCCAGAAGGAGCGACGGCAGGGCGAGCTTCAGGGTCTGGGGAAGCCTTTCCTTGTAAAGGAGGATCACGTCCTTCTTGTACTGGCGGCTGTATCCCAGGTTTCCCGTGAGAAGGTCCTTGAGGCTTTCTATGTACTGGATATGAAGAGGCTCGTCCACATGGAGCTGCTGGCGCAGCTGCTCGACATATGTCGTGGACGCTCCGTCCTCGACCAGCCAGTCGGTGGGATCTCCGGTGAGCCTCACGAGGAAGAACACTATCGTCCAGATGCACCAGACGGTGAATATTCCCTTAAGAATCCTCTTAATTGCGAATCCGGTCATTTTCCCTCCCTGATTGCGGCCCAGTTGTGGCACGCCACGCAGTGTCCGCCGCCTACATCAAGAAACTCCGGCCTTTCCTGCGAGCATTTCTCCGTTGCGAAGGCGCACCGCTCGTGGAAAGGACAGCCCGAAGGAGGCGAGATCGGTGAAGGCGGTTCCCCCTTCAGGTACTCGCGCGTGAGCTTCTGCCTGGGATCGGGAACCGGAATGGACTTCATCAGAGCCATGGTGTACGGATGGAGTGTGTTTGAGAAAAGCTCATCCGTCTCTGCCAGCTCCACGATCCTTCCCAGGTACATGACGGCGATCCTGTCGGCCATGTGGCGCTCGACGCTCATGTCGTGGGAGATGAAGAGGTATGCCAGCCCGAGGTCCTGCTGGAGGGTCTTGAACAGGTTCAGAATCGAAGCCTGGATTGAAACGTCCAGGGCGGATACGGGCTCGTCGCAGACCAGAAGATCCGGCTTGGTGACGAGAGCCCTTGCTATTCCTATCCTCTGGCGCTGTCCGCCGGAGAACTCGTGCGGGAACTTGTCCAGATCCTCGCGGCTCAGTCCTATCCTCTCGAGGACAGGGATGACCACGGCGTCCATATCCTTCTTCGACAGCTTCGTATGAACCCTTAGCGGCTCCTCCACTATCTCCCTGATGCTCATCTTGGGGTCAAGCGAGGCATAGGGGTCCTGGAAGACCATCTGGACGGAACGCCTGAATTCCATGATGTTGTGCTTCGTGACTTCCGTCCCCTTGAAGATAATCTTTCCCTCAGTGGGTCTGATCAGGTTCATGACGACCCTGGAGACGGTGGTCTTTCCGCAGCCGGACTCCCCTATCAGTCCAAGGGCCTCGCCCGGTCTGATGGTGAAGCTCACGTCGTCCACGGCCTTGACCGTCACCTTTCCCTTGCGGTTGGTCCTGGTCTTCTTGGCTTTCTGGACGAAGTCCTTCCTGATGTGGTCGACTTCAAGCAGTACATCGGTTCTGTCTTCCATCTCAGTCCTCCCTGTCCCTGTTGAAGCATCTGACCTTGTGCCCCGGCCCCACCTCTACAAGAGGCGGTTCCGAGAGGCGGCACTCCTCCGTGGCCCTTTCGCACCGCTTGCAGAAACGGCAGCACGTGACCGGAGGTTCGATGACCTCCACGTTTCCCTTGATGGAGAAGAGCTCCTCCTTCCTGTCCCCGCTGATGCTGGGGATCGAAGCCATGAGCCCCTTCGTGTAAGGGTGCATCGGGTGGTCGAAGATGTCGTATACGCTGGCCTCCTCCACAACCACTCCGCCGTACATGACGCATACCCTGTCGCAGATGCTTGCTACGACCGCAAGGTTGTGGCTTATCAGGATCATGGCCATCTCGTACCTGTCGCGGAGCTGGAGAAGCAGGTCCAGCACCTGGGCCTGGACCGTGACGTCCAGGGCAGTCGTGGGTTCGTCGGCGATAAGGATGTCGGGGTTGTTGGCGAGGGCTATGGCTATCATGACCCTCTGCTGCATTCCGCCGGACAACTGGAACGGATAATCGTCCAGACGCAGCTCCGGGGACGGGATTCCGACGTTCTGAAGCAGCTCGATAATCCTTCCCCTGGCCTGGGCCTTTGTGATCTCGGGGTCATGGGCCTTCATGACCTCGTATATCTGCGAGAAAACCGTGTAGACGGGGCTCAGCGAGACGAAGGGGTCCTGGAATATCATGGAGATGCCCTTGCCCCTTATCCCGCACAGCCTGTGGCTGTCCATTCCGTTCAGTTCCTGTCCCTTGAACAGGATCTCGCCCGATTCGATCTTCGTGTTCCGTCTGTTTATCAGGCCAACCACGGAGCGGGCGACAGTCGTCTTTCCGCAGCCGGATTCGCCCACCAGGCCCAGTATCTCCTTCGGCTTGAGCGTGAAATCCACTCCGTCGACAGCGGGAACGGTCCTTGTCCTGGTATGGTAGTAGGTCCTGAGGTTCCTGACTTCCAGAATGTTGTCCATTGGTACTCCGAAATGAGGCTGTGGAATCCCACAGCCTCAGATAAAGTTCAAAAAGATTTCAAGAGGCTCTCAGTTGAGCGTCAGATGGTCCGCGCGGAGGTTGAATCCTCTTCCGGGGACCCTGCTGAGCGAGTACTTGTTGTTGACCGCCCAGATGACATTGGGGCAGTAGAGGATGATTCCGATGACCTCGTCGTCCCAGATCGTCATCATCTCGCGGTAGTACTCCTTTCTCTTTGCGACATCGGTCTCCGTCTCCATGAGGTGTCCGAGCTCGTTGAACCTGTCGATGACCTCAGGCGGGAAGAGATAGGTCTGCGGGTTGGTTCCCTCGCCCCAGAGCGTCCAGAGTCCTCCGAGGGGGTCGGAGAAACGCAGTCCGTTGGACCAGTTGGAAACGTTGTCGGTCTTCTTGGGGTTGATGGACTCGACGTAGACGACCTCGGCGTTGACTCCGATCTCCTTCCACATGGCCACGATGGCCTCTGCGGCCTCGTTGCCCATCTTGTAGTATCCGCGGACGAGCTTGAACGAGATCGTCTCTCCTGCGTAGGAGGATTCTGCCACCAGCTGCTTGGCCTTCTCCACGTTGTACTCGTACTCGGGGTAATCGGCGATGTAGTAGTCGCCGAACTCCTCGAAGTTGTATCCGTTGGGGACATAGGCGTAGCCGTCCCAGAGTGTGTCGCAGAGAAGCTGTCTGTCGATTGCGAGGCTGAGGGCCTGTCTGAGCTTCTTGTCGGCTGTGGCGCCCTTGTTGGCGTTCAGACGGAGCAGGTGCGTCGTCGAATACGGCTCGTTGTAGATCGTGACGTCCTGGGTGCGGGTCATGATCGCCTGCGCGCTCTCCATGTCGAGGCTGGGCGTGATGTCGACCTCACCGGTCACGAGACCGACCATGAGGGCCGCGTCCTCGGTGTATCTGCGGTATGTGATGTGGTTGGCAAGAGGTCTTTCGCCGTAATAACCCTCGTAGTACTCAAGCTCAAGGGTCTCGGGGCCGATCTCGACGAACTTGTAGGGGCCGGTTCCGATGGGGTTGGCCTTCAGATAATCCGGGCTGTTGGCCTCGATGGTGTCCTTGGGAACGATGTATGCTCCGAGCGGGGAAGCGAGTCTCTCGAAGAGAATCGGATCCGGTCCGTTGGTGATGACCCTGAAGGTCAGGTCGTCGACGATCTGGACTTCCTTGATGGTCGAAACCAGCTGCTTGATGTTTCCGTTGCAGTATCCGGCATCGTCATGGATGAGACGGTCGATCGTGTATTTGACGTCGTCCGAGCCCAGGGCCTCGCCGTTGTGGAACGTGATGCCGGGCTTGAGTTTGAACTCGAAGGTGTCGTCGCTGATCTTGGTCCAGCTGCTGCAGACATAGCTTGAAAGGGATCCGTCGTCCTGGATGTAGAGGATCGTGTCGAAAGCCTCATAGAGCCAGGGTGAGGTCTGGGCACCCATCGATACACCGGGATCGAAAGCAGTCGGCCAGGAAGTGATGCCCACCGTGAGAAGGTCGACATGCGTGCCTCCGGTCTCGGCTCCGCTTTCCTTCCCTCCTCCTGCGAACACGAAGGCGCAGGAAACAAACAAAACCAAAAGCAAAACCAACGTCTTTTTCATTATATCCTCCCGAGGCGGAAGGACAGACCTTCCACCTCATTTTCAATTCTAATTTCCGTAAACTAAAATTTGTTATACTTTATGAATGATTTTCATATAGGAAAAACCTATATGATGGGTTATACTGAATCCATGACATACAGAGACCTTCTTTACATAGTCGCCATCCTGGACGAGGGCTCGGTCTCCGCGGCTGCCAACAGGCTCAACATCTCACAGCCCTCGCTGAGCCAGGCGGTGTCAAAGCTCGAGAAAGAAATCGGAATGAAGCTCTTCCTCCGCAACGGAAAGCACCTCGCCCCCACCCAGTTCGGCTCCTTCTTCGGATCCCGGGCAAGGGAAGTACTGGGAAACTGGGAGGTTTTCGAGCAGGAAGTCAACAAATACATCATCGAGAAGAAAAAGAACATCATAGTGGGAGCGCCTGCGGGCCTGTGCAGAACCCTGATGCCCTATGTGTTGGACGAGCTGGAGAAAGACCATCCTGAGCTGACAATCACCGTCATGGAGCAGCGCAGCGTGGAGATAGAGCAGCACCTCTTCGAGGGAAGCCTGGATCTGGGCATACTCCACTCCCCTCTGTACAACCCGAACCTCGGAAGCATAAAGTGCTTCACGACTACTGACATGCTCGCGGTCTCCAGATGCAACCCGTTCGTGAAGACCCATCCATACAGGGACCTGGACCACCTTTCCACGGTCTCGCTGAAGGACCTGGGCGACACACCCTTCGTCATGATGAAACACAAGAAGGAGGATGTCCTCATAGGCGAGATCCTTGCGGACAGCGGCTTCCGTCCGAACGTCTGCAAAACCACGTCCATCTGGTTCAACGTCGTAGACTACATCAAGAACGGGGACTACGCGGGATTCGTCGACGAGATGGCCATGAACCACGACAGGGACGACAAGGCCATTGCCTGGTACAGGATAGAGGGAAACAGGACAAGGACCACCTATGTGGCATTCCATCCCGCGAAGATACTGACGAAAGAGGAGTTCTGCTTCATAGAATACATAAAGCGCTACCACGAATTCGTGGACAGGAGACCCTGACTGAAAAAGGTGAAAAAAATGCCCATCATGTGACTCATGATGGGCAAAAGGCATTGTAATAGATAGCTAGGAAAGCGTCTACGATGAAAATATTACCTTCGATTCACCCAAACTTAAAGACAAATCTGGTGGAAAATGCATGAAAACTGTTTGAAAACGGCCCTTTGACCCTCGTTTTTAACAAAATTTTCACTTTTAATACCGAAAAATCATAAATTTTTTTTCCTTTTGCCCCCTGAACCGGCGGGGTTTATGTTTTTTCCCTTTCTTTATATAATTGGGCGGAAAAGGGAGAAACCCCATGAAGATTATCTACAAAGACGGAAACGTTGCCGATTGCCCGGCAGAAGAGATGAACCATGTGATCAGACACTCGACCGCCCACCTCATGGCGCAGGCCATCCAGAGGCTCTATCCCGATGCGGATTTCGCCTACGGACCCGCCACCGAGAGAGGATTCTACTACGATGTGGACCTCGGGGACAGGACACTGACCGATGACGACCTCAGGGCCATCGAGCAGGAGATGAAGAAGATCACCAAGGAGCATCTGCCCATCAGGCCGTTCATCCTCTCGCGCGACGAGGCCGTGAAGCTCATGCACGAGCGTGGAGCCAAGTACAAGGAGGAGCACATCGGAGACCTCGCCGAGGACGCGATCATCAGCTTCTACCAGCAGGGCGACTACATCGACATGTGCACGGGTCCCCACGTGACCTACACCAACGCGCTCAAGGCCTTCAAGATCACGGGCCAGGGCGGAGCGTACTGGAAGAACGACGCCAAGAACAAGATGCTCACACGCATCAACGGCGTTGCGTTCCAGAGCCAGGCAGAGCTCGAGGAGTACGAGAAGGAAGTCGAGGAAGCCAAGGCACGCGACCACCGCAAGATCGGCAAGGAAATGGGCCTGTTCATGACCGACGACCTTGTCGGAAAGGGTCTCCCCATGTTCCTTCCCAACGGCTACATCGTATGGCAGGAGCTTGAGAACTACATCAAGGAAAAGGAGCGCAAGCTCGGATACAAGCACGTCATGACCCCCTGTGTGGGATCGGTGAACCTCTATGTGACATCGGGCCACTGGGCACATTACCGCAAAAACATGTTCCCTCCGATGGAGGTCGAGGGTGAGAGTTTCGTTCTCAGGCCCATGAACTGCCCGCACCACATGATGATCTATTCATCAAGGCCGCACAGCTACAGGGAGCTTCCCATCCGCCTTGCCGAAATCGCGCACGACTTCAGGTTC
>JAGABK010000149.1 GCA_017614625.1 Spirochaetales bacterium | reverse complement strand
GGTTTGCCGGGCCATTTCTGTTGTACGCTCCAACGTGATTCCATGACAGCAGCTTCGATAGCTTCGTGCAAAGCCGGTGCCCTCCATTCGCTATAATAGCAATCCTCCGCTTCCATGAAATTGGGATCCGCGCCCATATCGAGCAGATAGTCTGCAATATCGAAGTTGCCGGTCTTCAATGCTACTTGCAGAGGGGACTGGCCGTCATCCTTCTTGGGAGGCAGCTTGGCTGTGCAGTGGATCAGATCAGGATTCTTACTGATTATGTCCTTGACCTGCTGAAGGTCTTCATGTCTGATGGCAAGAAACAGCTTTCTCATAATACAAATCTTGTTGATTGTCAAAGATAAGCAAAAATGTAGATTAATCAACGTTTTTCATTTCCTGCACGCTGTAGCGGTTTAGGGCGTCCCTGCGGGAAGGCTGGTGCCACCACGGTACGTGCCACCCGCGGCACGGAAGCGGGTGTCGGCATCCGCGGCTTGCGCAGCAAGGCGTGATGGCGACAGGGTCGAAAGAAGTCCGGTAGATTTGCGAACTTGCAAATCTACCGGACTCTTTCGACTCCCGTGGTGGCACCAGCCTTCCCAAAAGGGAGGATCGTCAGACGACCTCGGTGAGGGCGCCGGTGACGGAGTCGATGATGAAGACGCGTACAGTGATGTCCGAAGGAATGAGCGGATGGTTTACTATGGACGCAACAGTTTGTTTGACAGAGTGTTCTGTGTCATGAAAGCCCTCAAGCCAAACGTTTAGGTCGATGTCGTTGCGGCATAACTCAGACTCCGGGATGCCGCGCTTCAGCATCTCATCCTTAAAATGGTGGAAGCTCATGTGGCATGCACCGCAGGTGGTGTGCGCCACGACCATGATCTCTTCGACTCCGAGCTCGTAGACCGCCACGATGAGACTGCGCATCGCGGAGTCCCAAGGCGTCGGAATCACGGCGCCGGCGTTTTTGATGACCTTGGCGTCGCCGTTCTTAAGACCGAGCGCCTCCTGCAGGAGTACGGACAACCGGGTGTCCATGCAGCTCAGCACGGCGAGCTTCTTGCCAGGATACTTGTCCGTCACATGGGCCTCATACGCTTTCGAGGCCACATAATCGCGGTTGAAGGCCAGGACTTCATCGATATAGCTCATATTCAGACGTTTATTTCATGACGTCTCCTACCTTGAGCTGGGTGACGGTGCCGAACTTTCCGAGATTCTCCAGACCGATCTTGTCGGGGTCGCCGACGACGGCCCAGACGATGGGATGGGAGGCCACGTGCTTGGTCCAATAGTCCTCGATGTCCTTCATGCCCAGGCCTTCCAGGACCTCATAATACTGGATCGAAGGATCGGCGGTGATGCCTTCCCTGAGGTCGCTGGCGATGGTGGGAGGGATGCTCCTGAATCCCGGATATCCGTTCACCAGGTCGCTCCACATGTCCTTGCGGGTCATCTCGAAACGGCGTTCGCTGACGGGCAGGACGCGGATGAGGGAGTCCAGGACGGTCATGGCGTCGATGGTCTTGTCGCCCTGCGTGCCGACAAACGCCCTCAGATAGGCGGGAATACGCTCACGCTCGCGGAAGGAGCCCTTTATCATACTGGAGCTCGTGCTGTATGCCATGGAACGGAATTCGCGGATCTCCTGGAACAGGACGGACCCCATGCCGCCTCCGAAATAGGTGCTGTACGCGGTAGCGGTGTAGCGGTCGGACAGTTCGGGGAGCGGGTCCCCGAGCACTAAGGCGTAGATCTGGGTCTGGGGCGATTTCTTCTTGGGGATGAAATAGACTCCGGCCTTTTCGCCCAGCACGACGTCGGCCGCATCATAATAGGGATGCGCCACCCTCTCCATCTCGGGGAACAGGGTCTGCGAAAGGACGGACGCTACGGTCTCGTCGGGAAGCGTACCGCAGTAGCAGGCGTCGCACTCGTGGGCCAGGACTTCTTTCAGGGTGGAGAACAGGACGTCGCTCTCCAACTTGCCCTGGTCCCTGAGATAGTAGGACTTGTCGCCCTTGGTCAGGTACTGGGTGAGGGCGGAACTGATCTCCGAAAGGTCGCGCTTGGTCATGAGTTTGTCCGCCATCTCGTTCTGCTTGAGGATGGATATCTGCTTCTTATCGGCCTTGGGATGCTCCAGCAGGTCGTTCACCAGGGATACGGTCTCCTCGAAATTCTCGTCGAATCCGCGGATGAGGAAGATGAAATGGTCGGGATAGGAATGGAAGGTCACGCTGCCCCCGAGGGCCTGAAGCTTGGAGCGGTGCTCTTCGTAATCCATCGAGTCGGTGCCGAGAAGCGACAGGTATGACCCCGCTCTCTCAAGGGGAGGGAAAGCGTCGTAACCGACCGGATACTCCACCCTGAGGGTAAAGACATCGTTCATAGGATTGTCGATGCTGTAGAGCTTGACAAGCGGACGGATATCGGTCCTGCGGGCGTCGTTATCGAAGTCGACGGCGACCTTGGGAAGTTCGACCTTGTCGGCTTCTGCACGCAGCGCCACGGCGTACTCGGAGGAGACGTCGTTCCTGGGCGAGATCTTGTCGTACGGCGGCTTGGGGAGGTCGTCCTTCTCGGGATCGCCGTATTTCTTGCGGATAACCAGCTGGTCCTCAGTGAAATACTTGTTCGCAAGGGCTACCATGTCCTCCTTGGTCAGCGACTCGATGCTCTCGATCTGGCCGAGGACATCATCCCAGCTGCGGCCGTTGGCGTATGCGTCGACCATTTCGTTCATACGGCCCGAGAGGTCTTCGACCTGGGTGAGAAGGTTGCGCTTGAAGGTCATCTTGCAGCTCT
>JAGABK010000148.1 GCA_017614625.1 Spirochaetales bacterium | reverse complement strand
CTGCGCCTGTTGCCGCTCTTCAGCTTTATGTACATGTAGGCCTGATTGGGCTGAGATGTCATGCTTCCGCCCATGGCGTCGCTGATTCCGGCGAACAGCGCTATGCCCTCGATCTCGGGCTGGATCTCGCGCAGGATCTCGGAGGCCCTGATGGTCTTCTCGCTCGTCCTCTCAAGGTCGTAGCCCTGCGGGAAGACGAAGTTCACATAGTACTCGCCCGTGTCGACTGCCGGAATGAAGCTGTAGCCAAGGCTGAAAACCAGCACGAACGACAGCAGCAGGAGCATCACGGGCAGGAAAATCACGTAACGCCTGTTCTTCAGGCTCCATTTCAAAGCCCTGTTGTAGCCGGCCTCAAGACTGTCGATTCCGCGCATGAAAAGCGTCTTACCGGGAACCTTGGGATTGCGCGCCATCAGGACCTTGGCAAGGAACGGAACGACGACAATTGCGACCAGCAGGGAGGCCCCGATGCAGAAGACAAGGACTTTCGCAAAACCGCTGAGAATCATGCCGACCATGCCCCCGAGGAAGATGATTGGTATGAAAACCACGATGGTTGTCATGGATGAGGCCATTATCGAGGCTCCGACCTCGTCGGCTCCCATGAGGATCGCATCCTCCGGCGATATGCCTTTCTGCCCCATGTGGCGCGAGATCTGCTCGAGCATGACGATGGATGCGTCCACGACCATTCCAAGGGCCACGACGAAGCTCGACGTGGACATGAGGTTGATGGTCTGGCCGCTTATCTTCATGACTATGAAGGAGAACAGGAATGACAGCGGTATGGATGCTCCGATGACCAGGGTGGCCCTCGGGTTGTTCAGGAACAGGAAGATGACCACGACCGCGATGATGATTCCTGTGATTCCCGATTTCAGGACGTTGGAGAGCGACTGGGCTATGCTGCGCGAGTCATCCGAGAAGATCAGATACGAAAGCGCACCGTCGGTATCGTCGTTGAGAGCCTCCAGGATCCTGCGGATCTCGCCGTTGATTCTGACGGTGTTTCCGGTGGACCTCTTGGTCACGGAGACCATGACTATGTTGCTTCCCTCCGAGATTGCGAGCACGGAGGCCTCGGGATAGGTGAACTCAACGTCCGCTATGTCCCCGAGCCGGACCATGACGTTGTCGTTTCCCATGCCGACCGGCAGGTCGCGCAGCTCGTCCAGGCTGCTAATGACGCCGTCGTACTTGACGTTGATCGTGTGACTCTGGTAGTCGGCAGTCCCCAGCGGGATGGTGAAGTTGGAGTAGTTCAGCACCTGGTAGACCGCAAGGACGCTGATTCCCTTGGACGAGACGTCGTCCATGCGCAGTTTCACCTCGATGCGCGGCGTCACGTCCCCGTACATGTCGACGGAGGCCACGCCGTCGATCCTGGTGATCTGGGGCTTGAGCGTGTTGTTGATGTAGTCGGTTATCCTCGCGGTGTCGGTTCCGCCCGTGACGGCGAACTGCATGATGGGGATCATGGTCGAGCCGCCCACAAGGGCGTACGGCTGATGGGCGTCCTCGGGAAGGCTGTCCTCAAGCAGCTGCAGCCTGAAGCGCAGCTCCGTCAGCTGCTCGTAGACGTCCACTCCGTCCTGGTAGTTTATGGTGATCCAGCTGAACGAGTTGCTACTCTGGCTGGACATGCTCTTGAAGTTCGGAAGCGTGACCATGCTGTCCTCTATGACCTTGGTCACGTCGTGCTCCACATCCTCCGCGGATGCGCCGGGATAGATGGTGATGATCTCGACCTCGGGAAGGGACATGTCCGGGATGAACTCCATGCTCATGCCTATGACGCAGTAGACGCCGAACGCCACCAGCGCTATGAGGAACATGGCTATCACCACGGGATGTTTTACGGCGTAGTGGGAAATCTTCATCTGACGCTGACCCTCTGACCGTCCAGGACCGAGCCCTGGCCGTCCGTTATGAAGAGGGTGTCAGCCCACTTCTCGTCTATCATGAACCTGGTGTTCTCCGAGGCCAGGACCTCGAGGCTCACATATCTTGCAGTCTGTGTCTCCGGGTCGTACCAGTACGAGGAGCCGTCGGTGTTGCGCACGTTCTGGTCAAGCACAAGGGCGTTCTCGTAGACCCTGTAGACAAGGCTCACCTGGACGTACATTCCGGGCCTGAAGGCCGACACGTCGCCTTCGAGCTTGAGAGTCACCTTGAAGGTCCTGGACTCCGGCGAGACGTAGGGCGCAACCGTGTCAACGACAGCCTTCGTGCTCACGCCGTCACGCGTGACGATGGCCTGGATTGAATCCTTGTTCTCTATTATCAGGTCGAAGTAGCGCTCCGGGACATTGAGGTTGATCTGAAGCTTGTCCAGGTCGGCTATGACGTAGAGCGGGCTCGTGGAGGTTCCGATGGAGCCTTCGGCGCTGTCCGCAAGCAGCACCGTGCCGCTCTTGGGGGCAGTGACGGTGGCATAGCCGAGCTGCACGTTGGCCAGGTCGTACTGGGCCTTGTACGCATCCAGCTGGGCCTTGGCCTCGTCGTAGTTCTGCTTTGTCGCGGCGCCGGAGGCGTAGAGGTTCGAGACCCTTGTGAACGTGGCCTCTGCGGCCAGGTAGACGGCCTCGGCCTGCTTGGCCTGGAGTTCGTAAGGAGTGCTGTCGATCTGCGCGAGGACATCGCCCTCGTTGACATAGTCCCCGGCCTTGGCGTAGTAGCCGGTGATGGTCCCCTGCACGAAGGGAACGACCGGAATCATGGCCTGCGCCTCGATGTAGCCGGAAAGCTCCAGCGTCTGCCTGATGTCCGCACGGTAGGGCTTTGCGACCTCGACCGGAGCCGGCGGGTTCTCGAAGACTTCCTTGGGCTTGTTTATGATGAACTTCCAGATAAGAAAGAGTCCTGCTCCGAGGATCAGCAGGGTGATCAGCCATCTTATGAATACAACACCTTTTCTGCTCATGTTCCCTCCCTTCTCACCACTGCGCCACGACCGGGCATATGCCGTCGAAGATCAGCCGGTTCAGGACCTGTGATATCTCGCCCGGCTCCTGCCGCTCCCCGTCCGTCATGACCCAGTTCTGGATCGTCGACATGACGCCTCCGATAAGGAAGGAGTCCAGCACGTTCCTGTCGCTCTCGCCCATGCCGGGGACAGCCTGCTCCCAGATTGCCGAGCACTTGGTCTCGACTATCTTCTTCATCTTCTCCACGAAGCCCATGTCCCCGTTGGCTCCCAGCAGGATCCTGCAGAGCTCCATATGGTCCCTCAGGCATTCGAAGAGAATTGTGATTGCATCGTGCGACTTCTGCTCTATGGCGTCCAGCGCATGCAGGAAGTCGTTGAAGAAATTGTTCTCCATCTCCGAGACCATAGAGTTCACATCCTGATAGTGGAAATAGAAAGTGCTCCTGTTGACGTCCGCGTCGTCGGTCAGTTCCTTGACCGTGACATTGGACAGAGGCTTTTTCTTCAGTATTTTCATGAGACTTTCGCGCAGACGCCGCTTGGTGTTGCGCACGCTTCTGTTGAGTTCGCCCTTAGCGTTCATCAATGCCCCCTTACGGGGCATATTCTACTGGACAATCATCTAAATTTCAACACACTGTCGGATTTTTGTCCGCGTTTTAGATCTGCTTTTCAAATCTGCCGGACAGGAAGTTCATCACCGCCTCAAGCACCGCTCCGCCCAGGGCCCTGGCTTTGTCCGAGCAGGTCAGATAGTCCGCCCTCTTTCCGCGCGGGTCGATGTCGGCGATCTTGAAATGCTCCGGCACCGGAAGGCCGTTATGAAGCAGGCCGCGTATCATGCCGTCTATCGAGACCGGTACGGGGGTATCGTCCACGAAGGCTATGGTCTCGCCCTTTCCGACTATGTCGCCGATCTTCCTCACAGCATGGAATGTCCCTGCGCAAGGCGAGTGGATTACGCGCTCGGATGTGAAGCCCTCGATGTTTCCCGGGATTCCCGTGTTGGGCGCGGCGCTTCCGCTGTAAATCAGGCGCGCCAGGTTGTGCCCGCGGGCAGTCTCTATGACGCAGTCCACATCCACACCTGCGGTGAAGCCGGGCCCGAGTGCAACGGTGAACGGAGCCATGTCCCTTGATGTTCCCAGATTCCTCTTTGCGATGATTGCATCGACAAGAACCCTCGGATGAAGACTCTTCACGGCATCTGCCTCAGGGTCCACCAGAACGGGAACGATGTCTTCCTCGAAGGCCTTCCCAATCTCCTGCGCAGAGACAAGACGTGCCTTCACACCCTCCACGCATGCCTGACCGTCGAACACAGCCTGTGCGAACGAGACGGTCCGCCTTATGACCGTGGGCCTTCCGACCTCCAGGCAGAGCACCCTGAAGCCGCTGTTGTGGAGCCTGATTGCAACCGCTGTGGCAAGGTCGCCTGCTCCGCGGATGATTATGAGATTGCCGAAAACACCATCAGCAGATCCTGTCATATATCTTTCCTTCCTTCTCGCTGCATACGAACACGCGGACATCGTCCGGAAACCTGAGACCGGACAGAACGGACCAGTCGGGACAATCATCGGCTCCGTTGAAAAGAACCGTCCTGCACCCCGGGATGCTGCCCTTGAGAAGCCCCTGTGGGTCGTCGACGTACCACTGCAGATAGCCGGCATCGATCACGACGTCCCTGCCGTCCCCGAACGAGACCTCCGAGGCCTTCTTCCCAATCCCCCACAGACCCGTCACGGAGACGGTGTCCGTAGTGTAATCCGGCACCACGGGATCGCGCTGCGTGTGGACCTTGAAAGGAAGGCGGCGCGAGCCGTCGGCCTCGTTGAT
>JAGABK010000147.1 GCA_017614625.1 Spirochaetales bacterium | reverse complement strand
TTCGTGAGGTTGGTGACGTTGGTGAGGTTGGTGAGGCACATTCGTAGGGTTTCGTAAGACTCGTGCGCCCTCTCTCAGCTCTTCTTGAACGCGCTGACCCTTGCGCTGGCCGTGATGGAGAAGTCCGAAGTGATTCCGTCGCTGATGTAGCGGTATCCCAGTCCCGCCACCATGGCTCCGTTGTCCGTGCAGAGCTTAAGGCTCGGGAAGCTGACCTCGTAGCCCTTCTTCTCGAATTCCTTCAGCGAGCTGCGGACAAGCGAGTTGGCCGCCACTCCGCCGCCTGCCGAGATGCGCTTGAGTCCTGTGTCCTTAAGTGCCTTCTCCACCCTCTTGATCAGCATGCCCACCGCCACGCGCTGGAAGGAAGCGGCGATGTTCTCGGGTGTGGCAGGCTTTCCTGTGGAGAAGATGTCCAGCTGGTTAATCACTGCGGTCTTGAGTCCGGAATAAGAGATGTCGTAGGGATGATAGGCGCTGCCCATCTTGGGGCCCGAGAACCTGAAGGCGAACGGATCGCCCTTCTGCGCCAGGCGGTCGATCATCACTCCGCCGGGATAACCGAGGCCGTAGTGCTTGGCCACCTTGTCGAAGGCTTCGCCTATCGCATCGTCCACGGTGGTTCCGAGGACATCGATATCGTCATAGCTGTTGACCCTGCAGATGACAGTGTGGCCGCCGGAGAGGAGCACGCCGAGATACGGATACTCAAGCGGATGCTCGATCTGCGGCGCGTACAGATGCGCGCGGATATGGTCGATTCCGATGAACGGCACGTCCAGCACGCTTGCAAGGCCCTTCGCGAAGTTCAGACCCACGAGAAGAGAGCCCAGAAGGCCCGGCCTGGATGTGGCTGCCACGGCTCCGATCCGGCTCTTGTCGATTCCCGCCTGCATGACAGCGGCGTTCACGACCTGGGAGATCCACTCGGTGTGGAGCCTGGAGGCAAGCTCGGGCACGACGCCGTCGAACGGCCTGTGCAGTTCTATCTGAGTCGCAATAACATTTGAAAGGATATTCCTGCCGTCCTCTACGACGGCAGCCGAACATTCATCACATGAGGTCTCGATACCCAGGACGTACATCAGTACTCCTCGTCGTACTCGTCATCGTCCTCCACTGGGATGGGAGAGAACCTTCCGGCGAAGAACATGTCGATGAGCCGGTGCTGGTTCGCCGCAGGAGCCGCATCGTCGATATAGGAGACGAGTTCCTTGGAGAGCGGCATTCCGTAGACCTTCGCTCCCCTTTTCGCCTTCTTCGGCATCATCAGCTCATCTGTGGTGGGTACGATCATGATTTTGTTCATGGATTAAAAGTACATTCGGCCTCATAAATAGTCAACAGACTTATTTACAAATCACGGCTAATTGGTTAATCTTTGCGAGTACGCCAGATTAGCTCAGGGGTAGAGCAGCTCACTCGTAATGAGCAGGTCAAGGGTTCGATTCCCTTTTCTGGCTGTCAAAAAGACTCCGGTTCCGCACCGGAGTCTTTATGTTAATCATGCCGAAAGCGATTCCCTTATCTGGCAATCAACTGTCAGATCTTATTCTTCCACCACCGAATAATCGTCCTTGTCCTCAAGCTCGTTCCTGACCATCTCGTCGTATTCGGCGTCGTAGTCGTCGGCGAGGTTCGGATTCCAGTCGGCGGGGCGCTTGGTAAGCGTCATCTCCCCGAAAAGCTTGGGCTGGTCCACAAGGATCATCTTGTCCTTCACGGATTCCAGGACGGCGAGGAACGCGCAGATGATGTGCTCGGCGGACCTCTTGACGAACAGGTCGGAGAACTTGATCTGGTCGTGCGTCTCGAAAAGCTCGTTCATCAGGGCGATCTTCTCCTTCTCCGTCACGCTCTCGTAGACATTGAAGACCTTCTCCTCCTTCTTCATCATGTCCATGAAAGTGTCCATGAGGTCGCGCGCAGTCACGTCCTCCCACAGCTCGTCGTCGGAGAACGGAAGCTGGAACTCCGAAGGCTTGCGGGAAATGACAAGGTTGCCCGGGTCCTCGTTGCCCATGAGAAGCTCTGAGTATTTGCGGAACCTGGAGTACTCGAGAAGGCGCTCTACCAGCTCCTCGCGCGGGTCGGCGTACTCCTCGTCGTACTCGAAATCAACCGGGAGCATCATCTGGCTCTTTATCCAGATGAGCTCCGCGGCCATCTTGTAGAACTCGGACAGGTCCCCCAGCCCTATCTCCTTCGCATGGTGGAGATAGTCGAGGAACTGGTCCGTTATCTCGGCGATGGGTATGTCGTAGATATTGACCTCCGCCTTCTGGATAAGCGCCAGAAGGAGGTCCAGAGGCCCCTGATATGTCTCGGTCTTGAATTCAACCATCTCAGATCTCTGTCAGCTCCGAAACCTCGGCCGAAGGCTGTCCCTCGGCGACGCCCTTGCTGAACATGGCCGTCCTGAGCTTGGAATCCAGCTCGGCCATGACATCCGGATTGGACTTGAGGAAGGACAGCGTGTTGTCGCGGCCCTGCCCTATCTTCTCGCCGTTGTAGGAATACCAGGAACCTGTCTTCTCAAGGAAGCCGTAGCGCAGCGCGCCGTCAAGCAGTCCGCCGGCATAGGAGATTCCCTCGTCGAACATGAGGTCCAGCTCCACCTTCCTGAACGGAGGTGCGACCTTGTTCTTGACGATCTTGACCCTGACGCGGTTTCCGACATACTCGTCGGCGCCCTTGCTGATGGTCTCGATCTTGCGGACCTCCATGCGCACGGAGCTGTAGAACTTCAGGGCGTTTCCGCCTGTTGTGGTCTCGGGATTGCCGAACATGACGCCGATCTTCATGCGGATCTGGTTGATGAAGATGATTGTCGTCTTGCTCTTGGCGAGGATAGCGGTGAGCTTTCTCAGGGCCTGGCTCATCAGGCGAGCCTGAAGACCCATGTGCGAGTCGCCCATGTCGCCCTCGATCTCTGCCTGCGGCGTGAGGGCCGCGACGGAGTCGACGATTATGATGTCCACGGCACCGCTTCTGACAAGCGATTCGGCGACCTCGAGGGCCTGCTCTCCGCTGTCAGGCTGCGAGATCCACAGCTCGTCCGTGTTGACGCCCAGTTTCTTGGCATAGGTGGGGTCCAGCGCATGCTCGGCATCGATGAAAGCCGCGATTCCGCCGGCCTTCTGGGCCTCTGCGACGGCATGAAGAGCCAGAGTCGTCTTACCGGAAGACTCCGGACCGTAAATCTCGATGACCCTTCCGCGCGGGTATCCGCCCACGCCCAGGGCCTCGTCAAGAAGGATCGAACCCGAGGGGATGACCTCGATGTTCGCCGCGACGGGATTGTCGCCGAGCTTCATAAGGGAGCCCTTTCCGAATTCCTTGTCGATCTGCTGCCTTGCGGCCTCCAGGGCTTCCATCTTCTGCTTCTTTACATCAACCACTTTAGTTTCCGTTGCTCTAGCCATTTTATTCTCCTGTCAATCCATCCTTCGTTGACTCATTTTCCGAACAATTGCGCCGAATCGGCGATTATCGTCACCGGTCCGTCGTTCTCGTAGACCACATGCATGTGGGCTCCGAACATCCCGTGCTCCACCTTCAGCCCCAGCTCCTCAAGGTCCTTCATGAAGACCTCGTAGAGCCTTTCGGCCAGCTCCGGCCTGCCCGCCTCGTCGAAGGAAGGCCTGTTGCCCTTGCGCAGCCCCGCGTACAGCGTGAACTGGCTGACGACGAGCACATCTCCCCCGATATCGGCCACGCTGAGGTTCATCTTCCCCTCCGCGTCCTCGAATATCCGCAGCCTGGCGATCTTGGAAGCCAGCTTCATGCAGGTCTCCCCGTCGTCGGCATCGCACACGCCCAGATACACCAGAAGGCCCTTCTCTATCGAGCCGGTCACCTTCCCGTCCACCGTCACGCTGGCGGCCCTGACGCGTTGGATGACGGCTCTCACCGCACATCTCCTCCGGCAGCCATGCGCCTTACGAACGAGGCGCGGTCGCTCTCCTTGAAGAAGGCCGATCCCGTCACGACCACATCCACCCCGCTTTCGTACACGTCCCGGATGGTCGATGCGTTGACGCCGCCGTCTATCGATATGAGATAGCGCCTGTCTCCCCTGGCCGATGCCAGATAGCGCACCTTGTCCAGAGTCTCGTAGATCAGGCCCTGGCCTCCGAACCCCGGCTCCACGCTCATGATGAGGATCAGGTCCACATCGTCCAGGAAGGGATCGAGGTCCTTCACGGGCGTGGCAGGCTTTATCGAAAGCCCGCATTTCTTACCGAAGGACCTGATGAGGTCGAGCGTCCCGGCCACGTTGCGGCAGGCCTCGGTGTGCACCGTTATGCAGTCGCATCCGGCCTTGGCGAACTGCTCCACGTAGCGTGAAGGCTCCTCGACCATCAGATGGGCGTCGAAGAACAGGTCGCTGTGCTTCCTTATGTCGGCGATGAACTTGGGGCCGAACGTGATGTTCGGCACGAACATGCCGTCCATGACATCCAGATGGACCCAGGACGTTCCGCTGTCACTGATTGACGTAAGCGCACCCCTGATGTCCGAGAAATCCGCGGACAGGACAGACGGAGCGACGATCAAGCTTCTTTCCATGCCCTTATGATAACATGAAGGTTGTAGATTTGAAAGAGATTTCAGGCCGAATTAAGCGGATTTCCTTAACATTTTACAAGTATTTCACCGCAATCCGCAACAAATTTTGCATTAAAATACCAAAATCTTAAATAAAGACCACCTTTGTCGTTTCCAGCAGCTCGACACCGAGTTTCTCCCAGTTCTCCCTGCTTCCGGAGAAATAGACGGTGGCCAGACTGTCGCAGCCGTAGAAGGCCTCCGCCCCGATGGATGTCACCGATCCGGGAATGGTGATTGCGGCGAGTTTCGTACAGAACTTGAAGGCGCTCTCGCCTATGGCGGTGACCGAACCGGGTATCACGACCTCGGTCAGGCTC
>JAGABK010000146.1 GCA_017614625.1 Spirochaetales bacterium | reverse complement strand
GCCCGCATTCTTCCGAGAAGGATCTTACCAGCTGCTCTTCCAGCGCCCCGATGGTGATGTCGGGCCTGATCTCCTTCAGGTTCCTGACCCTGGAGGCAACCGACCTGACTCCGTGGGCCTCCAGCTTGGTGGCGTCCGGAGTGAGGTAGCGCGGAAGACGGCTCATGTCGCAGTCCACCAGAAGGGTCCCGTGGTGGCAGGCTTTTCCTCCCTTGATCTGGAAGGCGTTGCCCGAGACCTTGAAGCCTCCGGCCAGGATGTCGTTCCTCCCGCTGGTGCAGGCCTCGACCCCGAGGGCCCCGAGCGCTGAGATCACGATCCTGAAGTTCCTGTCCTTGTCGTAGCTTTCCTTGGGGCTGATGAAGGTGAAGCAGAGGTTGCCCATGTCATGGTAGACCGCGCCTCCGCCGCTGAAGCGCCTCGAGAGCTTCACGCCGTCGGATTCCATCCTTGCCAGGTCGCACTCCATGAAGGGGTTCTGGTAACGGCCGATGACCACGGTGGGCCGGTTCTGCCAGAGATAGAGGATGTACTCATCCGCTTTTGAGCGCTCCATGAGGAAGGCCTCTGCGGCGAGGTTGGAGTGGATGTCGTGGCATGATGTCGTATAGACAGCGGGCTTCATATCCTCATTATACACATGGAACCGCGCCCGTGTCTCCATGTCCGTCCGCACCGGTTAAATGCATGAAATTGCAAACCTCCCCATTACGGAATTCCGTCTGATGCGGCCTGCGGAAGCGTCATAAGGACAGATTATCATAAATATTCGATATTCATCGTCGGTTATTGCATTTTTATGCATTGACAGAAATCGCGGTTTGCGGTAGAAAAAAGGGCGGTTTTTAGTAAAAACCTCAATCCTATATACCTATATTGCGGTTTTTTTAGGGTTGAAAATACAGCAAAACCGTGTTTTACTTTAAGGTGGGTATGAATTGAAACTTGTTTTTATTGCAATATAAAAATCGAAAAAGGGGGTTTTATATGCGTAAAAAACTATTTCTGGTCTTAGGACTGTTGCTCGTGGGTCTGCTCACCTCGCAGCTGTTCGCAGTCATTTCGGGAGATCCGGTCAAGACCTACAAGCTTCCGATGCTTATCACCAATGCCGGTCAGGGACCCGGCGGAAAGCTGACACGTCAGATTGTCAGCGACTCCGGATTCACCCTTGACACGGAATTCTTCTATCTGTCCGAGCCCGAGCCCAAGGACATTCCCGCCGGAAAGTACGGATGTCTGCTCGTAGTCATCGGTTCGACCGACAAGGGTCTCGGAGCTTCCGGAATCACGATCGACGACGAGATCGAGAGACTCCAGAGAATGGTCGCGCACTGCAAGGAGATCAATCTCCCGATAATCGCCCTCCTCATGGAGCAGGACAAGAGATCCACGATCAAGACGAACCCGAACGAGAGATGTATCGACCTCATCTGCCCGAACGCTGAATGGATTGTTGTAATCAAGGGTGGTAACAGCGACGGCAGGTTCGATGAGATCAAGGCCAAGTACAACATCCCGCTCACGGTTTACAGCAAGGCTCCGATGGATCTCATGAACATCTTCAAGCAGATGCTTCCCAAATGAGCCTGAAGGCCGGAAAGAGAGAAAAGACTATTATTGATTAATAAAGGAAAAACATGTCAACTTATCTAATCACGACGATTCTGTTCGTAATTATGGTTGCCGTCTTCGTCATCTGCAGCATGAAGCTGAAATCGCCTGAGATCTCGATGGCGATAACAGGTGTCGTGGGCGCACTCGTAGGTTTCTTCTTGATTGACGGAATGGATTTCCCGGTGAGGATCCTGGTCGAAGGCTTGTTCATAAACCTAGACCTGGCGATCTCCTTCATCTGTGCATCCATCTTCGTCAACATGTATTCATACTCCGGAGCAATGACGGCGGTCACCAGAAAGCTCGTAGGAACATTCAACAACAAGTGGATCCTGCTGACCTTCATGGCCATCTTCATGCTGATTCCCGGAGCTCTGACCGGTGCAGGAAGCATCTCGGTCTTCGTCATGGGCGGACTGGTCGCGACGGTCGTGCGCTACATGGGAGTCTCGGAGAAGAAGACGGCCGCATTCGTCTTCATCTTCGCCATCCTGTCGGCCGCATGTCCTCCGATCAACCTCTGGACCATGATCATCACCGCCCAGTGCAACATGCCGTACGTCGGATTCACATGGCTCCTGAGCGTGCCTATCGCGATCGTCGGCATCTTCACGATCATCTTCCTCGGCTGGGGTTCCAAGCGCGCTCCCAAGGAGCAGATCCTTGCAGAGCTGCCTGAGGCTCCCGAGAAGATGAACATCATCCGCATCCTGCTTCCGCTCGTGGTCGTCATCGGACTGATCCTGCTGACCCTCTACGCGGCATTCGATGTTCCTGTGATCGGTCTTCCGCTCACATTCCTCATCGGAACCGTCGTGGTCATCATCTGCAACCCGGTCAAGAGGACCTTCAAGGAGTACTTCAAGGTCATCAACGACACCATGGAGCAGGTCTTCCCGCTGGTCGCCACAGTTCTCAGCGTAGGTGTCCTGCAGGAGTCGATGACACAGATCGGTGTCAAGGGACTTATCGGTGTCACGTTCATCACGATGCCGATGATCCTGATCTTCGTCTTCGTCCTGTTCTTCGCCGCATTCGCACAGGGATCTCTCAGCTACGGTTCGGCCATCATCATCGGCGCCCCGCTGGTGTTCATGTACAACACCATGGGATTCGACACCACGATCGCCTGTGCCGCTCTGAGCCTCATGTTCCCGATCGGCGACTGCCTGCCGCCTTCGAGGATCACTGGACGTCTCACATGCGAGACCGTCGGCTACAAGGGCTCCTACATGAGCTTCCTGAAGCAGGTCGCGATTCCGTGTCTTGTGCTCGGTGCCATAGCGCTGGTCATGTTCATACATCCGGCATGGTTCAAGTTCTTGAAGTAAGGAGGTAGGGAAATGCTCGTATTCTGGCAGACAGTTATCCATTATCTGTATTTCGTCATCGCGGCAATCATTGCTTTCTTCTTCATCAAGAATTTCTTCAAGAGAGAGAAGAGAACGAATCTTGTCTACGATATCGTCTATGCGTACTGCGTGATTCCTTTCGTATTGCGCGTACTGTTCGTCAAATGAAGTGAGGGGGAGAGAAAATGGCTAACGAAAAGAAAGAAAAAGCTCCGATCCTTGCTTCGAAAAAAGTAAAGATCATCATCCTCGTCTGCGTGGCGATCATCGCCTTCTTCGGAGGAAAGGAATTCTGGGAACTGCGTCATTTCAAGGAGGTCTTCGTCGCCTCCGATGAGCTGACCGAGGTCAAGTGGCTCAGCGATTATCTTCCCGAACTGAAGAACAGCTGGTTCGACACACCCATCTACGTGTTCGACTCAGGTGTCGAGGGCGGAAGCGTGTTCATCATGGGCAACGTACACCCGTATGAGCCTGCTTCCAGCATCACCTGCTACGTCATGCTCGAGAACATCCATGTCGAGTGCGGCAAGGTATTCATCATGCCGCAGGGCAACTACAGCGGATCCACCATGGGATCCACCGGCGGTGCCTATCCGAAGTTCGTCACGGTCAAGACCGAGTGGGGCGAGCAGAAGTACAGAATCGGCGCCAGAGAGTCCAACCCGCTCGATCAGTGGCCCGATCCGTTCACATATGTCCACTATCCTTCCGGGCAGAACCTCGCCTACCAGGATATCAGGAACATGAACAGAACCTATCCCGGACGTGCCGACGGTACTCCGACCGAGATGGCTTCCTATGCAATCATGGAGCTCCTCAGAAAGGAGAAGATCGATATCGCAATCGATATCCATGAGGCATCCATCATGTATCCTGTCGTCGGAACATATGTCGCGCCCGACAAGTCGCTGTCCATCGCCGGATATGCTGCAATGTCGCTGAGCGAGTACTTCAACATGAAGTTCGAGGCTTCTCCGAAGAGCCTGCGCGGTCTGAGCCACAGAGAGTGGGGCGACTACAGCCAGGCGCTGCCGTTCCTCATGGAGACTCCGGAGCCGTTCATCGACAGAATCACCGGCCCGATCACCGAGGAGTTCATGCTTGAAGGAAAGGACGAGTTCCTTGCAAAGGCGGCGGAGAAGGGTCTGACCTATGTCCCGTATGACATCGAGGAAGGACAGCCCATGTGGTACCGTGTCGGAAGACACCTCAGCGGTGCCGCCGAAGCGATCGCATGGACATCGTACTTCTATCCTGACATCGTCGTGGAAGTCGAGTGGCCTCTGTTCGAGGACATCCAGGCCAACGGACTCGGATACTACCTGCATGACCCGGATGCACCGGAGAACGCAAGCAAGGTCCAGGTCGTCTACCACAAGCCTGCCGCTTATGACAGGACCTATCAGGATCTCGAGGCTGCTTTCAAGCAGTGATGGTATTATTGGTAATCTGAAACCTCAGGGGGAGGTTTTATAAAAAAAAAGGAGCGATTTATGAAGAGAGGAATTACACTTATTCTCGCTTGTCTGCTGCTCATCGCCGTACCTGCAATGCATGTCTTTGCATGTACAATCGTCGCAGTAGGAAAAGACGCAACAGTCAACGGTTCCACGATCATCACCCACAACGATGACTCCGGTTCCGCAGACTTCAGGCTCTGGATCATCCCGGCAAAGGACTGGGAAGAGGGTGAGGCAAGAGACCTCGTTCTCGACAGCCACAACTACGGTGACTTCATCGATCCGTGGGAGAACCCCGATTACGGCAAAGGAATCAAGATGGGTGAGGATCCCTACACAGGACACACCTATGCTTACTTCCACTGCCGCTATTCGTTCATGAACGAAGTCGGTGTTGCAATGGGTGAGGCAACAAACAGCCTGAACAGAAGATCGGAAGCCGGTCTTGCCGCCTACAACGCACTGTTCGCAGACAACAAGGGTTGGATCGACTGCTGGAACGCTCAGGACATTGCTCTTGAGAGAGCTTCCACCGCTCGTGAAGCCATCGAGGTCATGGGATATCTCTGCGACACCTACGGCTGGCGCGACCCCTGTGAGACGATCGACATCTGTGATGGAAACGAAGTATGGGTCTTCGAGGCTTATGGTAAGGCCATGTGGTGTGCCGTCCGCATTCCGGATGACTGCTTCTTCATTGCCGCCAACAGCGCAAGAATCAACTACATCGATTTCACCGATACCGAGCACAAGAACTACTACTGGTCGGAGACCATGGTCCAGTTCGCAATCGACAACGGCCTGTGGAAGGAAGGCGACGATCTCGCCGGCTTCTCACCTGCCAACATCTTCTGCCCGTCCGGATCCAACCTCCGTGTCTGGAGAGGTCTGAGCCTCGCAGCTCCCTCAATGGCTGATCAGTTCGAGCCCACAGCAAACGCCTGCACAGAGCTTCCGCTGTATGTCAAGCCCGACAAGCTCCTGTCCGTCCAGGACATCTTCGAGATCAAGGGCGACTACTATCAGGGAACTCCGTACGACAAGTCCCTGTATCCCGATGCAGGTCCCTGGGGCAACCCGAACGCTCACACCAAGCAGCGCTCCATCGGCGTCCCGCAGAGCTGCTATGTCCATATCGGCGAAGTCAAGGCTTATCTGCCTGAAGCAATCAGAGGAGTCAGCTGGTTCGGTTATGGCGGAGCAGACACGACTTACCTGACACCGCTCTGGCCGGCAATGGAAAAGCTTCCTGAGTTCTACTACACCGGAAGCAGATATGACACATTCCGCAGAGACTCCGGATGGTGGACGAACTCCTATGTACAGCAGATCTGTGAGATCAACTATCAGTATGGTATCAAGCTGCTCCATGCAAACCGCCAGGAGAAGATGGACGGTCAGTACGAGACAGTCGCAGCTCTCCAGGAAGTTGCAGCCAAGATGATCCGCGAGGGCAACGAGGAAGCAGCTCTGAAGATGATTTCCGACTATGCATACTACAATGCTGTTGACTGGCACGAGAGATGGCTCGAGTTCGGTGATTATCTGCTCAAGGTCTTCATGTGGGGCAGAATCAACTTCAACACACCGAGACAGTCGCAGTGGTGGAGCAGCATCATGAGCTCCGCTCCGATGAGAGATCTCGAGACCAGCCCGTTCACCGTTCCAAATATTTGACCTTGGGGAGGGACTGCCCTGAAGCAGCCCCTTTTATGACAGATTAAGATTTGGAGGGTTAGCCAATGAAGAAATTAGCATTAGTACTCATCATTCTGCTGAGCTGTACTCTTGTGTTCGCACAGTCGGTCACAGAATCCAAGGTTTCAGCCGTGATGAGATCATCAGACGCAGAGCTCGCAAAGGACTTCATGCGTCAGACCGGCTTCAGAATTCTCTTCGACGGACCCGAATTCGATTTGTACGAGGTTACGGACTTCTCACCGATCGCCAACAAGGACCAGCTGCTCGACCTGAGCGCCATCCTTCCGGCAAAGATCAACGCGGAGCTCCTGCCTTATGTTTCGGATGGTGAAGGCATCTATGCTTATCCGTATTCAATGTCCGCAGCGGGACTCGGAATCAATGCTTCCGTTCTCGCGGCAGCGGGTGTCGACCCCGAGGGAATCAAGACCTGGAAGGACTTCGAGAAGGCCTGCCAGCAGTTGAAGTTCAAGGGATACACTCCGATTGTCATGGATGAAGCGGATGCGGCATGGTTCATGAAGATGGCTCTTACGGGCTTCTTCGCCGGAGTCAAGGAAGACGTGACCAACAAGAGAATCGTTGCCAGCGTCGTTTCCGAGGTTCCCGCCATGGTTGACAGATGGGTCCAGAAGGGTTACATCGCAGCTTCCGGTGAGGCAGGTTTCTACCTCGGCCCGGATGCAGATGCCACCATTCCGTTCCCGTCCATCACCGGAGATCCGAAGTACATTGTTGAATATTCAGCCATTGCAGTGTCAAAGGGCGCAGGTGCTGATGCTCTCGCAGCAGAACTTCTCAAGTTCGTATCAGTCTACCTCACACCGGTGGCAGGCGAGCTGAACTTCGGTCAGAAGTACTTCAGCATCGGTGCCGCAGAGGCACTGGCTGCAGGTGCATCGGCTGTGTTGGCCGGAGAGGCTGACGCTGTCGCCGCAACCACGGCAGCTGTTGTAGCAGCATTCTGATTGTTCGCAATCAAAACCGGGGGCTGTTGCGTTGCAACGGCCCCTTTTTTATACCCTCATGACGGCGCTTGTGGTAGAATAGCGGCAGAAGGTAAACATGGTTTTCACCGCAGTCGTCGTCATCATCCTGCTTGCGGCGGGCATCGCCGAATGCCTCATTCATAGGAAGAACCTGGATAAGGTTCCTGTCAGAATCCTTGTCAACGGAACACGCGGAAAGACCAGCACTGCGCGCCTGATTGCCGCCGCCCTCAACGAGGCGGGCATGAGGACAGTCTGCAGGACGACCGGATCGGAGGCCGTCATGGTCATGCCGGACGGAAGCACGGCCCCGGTAATCAGGAAGAAGGCGGCGAGGATAACCGAGCTCATAGCCTTCGTCAGGCTCTGCGTCAGGCAGGAGGCCCGGTGCATGGTCGTCGAGTGCATGGCCCTCAGCGAGGAGAACCAGAGGACGGTGGCCGACTCGCTCATTCTTCCCACCCATGTCGTTTTCACCAATTCATACGTCGACCATGTGCCGGAGCAGGGCATGACCGAGGAGCAGGTTGCCTGGACGCTGGCCCGTTCAATACACAAGGGCTGTCAGGTCTTCTGCACTGAGGACTACTACGGCAGATACTGCGAGGAGAAGGGCGCGGCCTGCAACAAGGTCGATATCCTCGACTACGAGAAGATGGGCATAGAGAGCGGCGTCCCGGTGCACAACCAGAACTTCAGCCTTGCCGTGGCGGTGTGCGCCACATTGGGTGTGGACGCGAAGACGGTCCTTGCCTCCGCTTCCAAGGCGCAGGGGGACGTTGGTCTTCTCAAGGACATAACCTGTCCCGGTGGAGCCCTGCTGATTCCCGATTTCTCGGTCAACGACATACACTGCATGCAGGAATCAATTGACGCGGCGCTGGAGCGGTATCCCGGCAGGAAGCTGAACCTGGTCTTCAACAGCAGGGCGGACAGGGAATACCGCATACTGCTGATCGGAAAGGTCCTGGAGAACCGCTCCGACCGTATGGAGAACGTCTACTGCGTGGGCTCCTATCCTCTCAAGGTCAAAAGGTACCTGAGCCGCAGGAGCAGGTGTCCTGTCCTTGCGTTATCAGATGAAAAGATGTCCGAAATTATGATAAATGCCGGAGAAAACGAGATGTTCCTGGGGATCGGGAACATCAAAGGCAGTGGAGAGGCTCTGATTGAAAGACTCTCACAAGGGGGTGGGTGCAATGCTTAGGACAGCGGTCGTTCTCAGTGTTCTGCTCGGTTTCATAGGTTCCGAATTCCTGGGGATCCTCTCCGGAGGACTCGTCAGCGCAGGCTACATATCGTTCTACATCAACCAGCCCGCAAGGGTCGCGTCCACGCTCCTGATGGCCGTTGCCATCTGCCTGATCGTCAGGGCGCTGGGCCATGTGATCATCCTGTTCGGAAGAAGGCGCTTCATCCTCACCATGCTCGTGAGCATTCTCCTGACTCAGATACTCGAGTCGATCCTGATAGTGACAAGTTCGGTCGACATCGACATGAGGATAATCGGATACATCATCCCCGGCCTGATCGCCAACGACATGGAGAAGCAGGGTATCTTCAAGACCCTTATCATGATTTGCGCCTGCGCCGCCGTCATCTGGCTGGTCCTCAACATAGGAATCTTCTGAGGCGGTCCATGACAAGGTTCAGAAAGCCCAAGATCGCATATCCGTTCCTCATTGCCGCCGCGGTAGTAGCCATTGCCGGCTTCGCCCTGTGCATGGCCACCGCGGACATTCAGGAGCGTGAGTACAAGGACCTTCAGCTTCGGGCGGCTGTCAGGATGGAGAAGGCCGAGGCCTATCTCAAGGAGCGGATCCTTGCCAAAGGAGGCGTCATAGAGCCGGAGGACCTGAACAAGACCGCGCTCATGGGCCCCGAGTTCAGCGAGATAGTCACCACACCGGGAAACGAGGATGCCAAGCGCACATCGCTGAACCCCAACTTCGCCGCCGCCATGGTCAGGTGGTTCACCGAAGCCGGCGTTGAGGAAGGGGACACCATAGCCATAGGCACCAGCGGATCGTTCCCCGGTCTGATGATCGCATCGCTGTGCGCCGCAACGGAAATGAACGTCAGGGTTTCCATCATCGCCTCATGCGGAGCCTCCATGCACGGTGCCACGCGCATCGAATACCCCATCTTCGAGTATCTTCGCGACCTCAGGGAAGGCGGCTTCGCCGAGTTCGACCTGATTGCCGTCTCCGGAGGCGGCGACGACGACCACGGAAGCGGGCTGTACGCGAGCCTGGGCATAGAGGGCACGGAGGAGATCTTCGACAGGCTGTGTCTTGAGGCCTGCACTTGGAGCGGGGCGGAGTACATCAAGTACGACAGCCTGACGGACAGCATCAGGCGCCGCCTTGAGCTGTATCCGGACGATGTGAAACTCTTCATAAACATAGGCGGGGCCTCCGCGAACAGCGGAAGCTCATCCTACACCCTGAATTTCCCGCAGGGCCTTGTAATGCCCGAGGATGCTCCGAAGATCCCGTCCGTCGCCAACAAGGGCCTGAACTACGAGTACGCCGAGCGCAACGTGCCCGTTCTGAACCTGCTGAACGTGAAGCTCCTGGCCTCGGAGAACGACATAGCCTACGACGCCGTTCCCATGCAGAAGGCCGGAGAAAGCGGTGTCTATGCGGTGAAAAAATACAACAGGGTCATAATTATTGCGACCCTGTTGCTTGAATTCCTTGTATTGGCTGCCGGAGTGATGATTACCAGGGGATGTCGTCCTTGGTTGCCGGGAAATAGGCGCCGTAGTTCTTCTTGAGATCGCTGAAGTAGGTGATGGAATCCCTGTACTTCGTGACCTCGCAGCTGATTATTCCTGTTTTCTCATCATAGCCTGCGATGTTCAGTGAGATTGCGTATTCGTCTACGAACCAGATAGTGCTGATTTTGATTGCATCGTTCGCAAGGCCTATCATGAAATTGGCCGGTTTCTTCAGATCCGCGCTTGCATAGTAGTCCACAATCAGGTTCGGCATTCCGTAGAAGGCATAGAAGTCCTTGAGAATCGTGGTATAGTTCGACCACAGCTCAGCTCCGTCGGCGCTTGTGGTGATGTCGTTCGTGGCTGCGCTGACGCAGTAGATGCCGTCCTGGTTGTAGTCGGCGAAATAGTATGAAAGCAGCCAGTAGTCGAAAGGCGGTATGAGAGCGACGAAATGTTCGTCCGAATAGTCGTAGTATCTGATTCCGTTGGCATCGAGGTCCGAGAGGAACCATCCGAATTCGATTCCGAAAGGTGCGGCGAATGCAAACGATGCCGCGACGATAAGCAACAAGCAAAGGATAACAGTTTTCTTCATAGAGTTCTCCCTCCTGTTGACCATTATACACGATAGAGGATTTCTTTGTGTGTATTTTTGTGTGGATGGGATGTGGTTTGCCATTCCGGCGCCCGTGTCGTATAATCTGAAGCGGGGGAACCGTCTTGAAAAGAACACTTGCCGTACTGCTCATCCTTGTCGTCTGTCTCGTCTCCGCCTTCGCAGGAGGCTCCGGGGAAGCGGCTCCGGCGAAACCAAGGGTCGTTGCTACGATCTTCCCCGAATACGACTGGGCACGCGTCATCCTCGGAGACAATCCCGCGGGTATGGAGCTGACCCTTCTTCTTGACAAGGCCACCGACCTGCACAATTTCCAGCCCACGTCTCAGGACATCCTCACCGTTTCCACGTGCGACCTCTTCATCTACTGCGGAGGCGAGTCCGACGGTTGGGTGGACGATGTCCTCAAACACGCATCGAACAAGGATATGAAGGTAATATGCCTGATGGACGTCCTCGGCGACGCCGCCAGGGAGGAGACCGTTCCGGAAGGGGCGCAGCACGACCATGACCACGACGACGGGGAGAAGGAATACGACGAGCATGTATGGCTCTCGCTGAAGAACGCGGAATTGTTCTGCAGGGCCATCTGCGACGCCCTGTGTGAGATGGATTCTGCAGACAAGGCTGTCTACCGGGCCAACCTGGCAACATACACGGCCGCCCTTGAGAATCTTGATTTGGGATACTCGGCCCTTGTTGCCTCCGCGAAGAGGAAGACGCTTCTTTTCGGAGACAGGTTCCCCTTCAGATACCTAGCAGAGGACTACGGCCTTGAGTGCTATGCCGCTTTCTCCGGCTGCTCTGCCGAGACGGAGGCGAGTTTCGAGACCATCGCCTTCCTGGTGGAGAAGGCCGACAGCCTGGACCTGGACTACATCATGGTCATAGAGGGCGGCGGCACGAAGATCGCGGATACGATAATCGCCAATTCGGCCCGAAAGGACAGGAAGGTCCTCGTCATGGACTCCATACAGTCCGTCACGGCAGAGGACCTGGCGAAGGGGGCTTCCTACTTGGGGAAGATGGAGAGCAATCTCGAGGTTCTCGGGATCGCGTTGAACTGAGGTGAAGACATGACGTTGATATCGGTCAGGGACCTTGCCATAGGATACGGACAGACTCCGGTCGCCTCCGGAATATCCTTCGATGTGGAGGAAGGGGACTTCCTCTGCATAGTGGGGGAGAACGGAAGCGGCAAGACAACGCTCATGAAGACCATGCTGGGTCTGATGGAGCCGCTTTCGGGCGGCATCACGTTCCCGGGCGGAATGAAGGGCAGCGAGATAGGATATCTTGGCCAGCAGACCCAGATACAGAAGGATTTCCCGGCATCGGTATACGAGATCGTCATATCCGGAAGGCTGAACAAGTGCGCCGGAAGGCCGTTCTACGGCAAAGAGGACAAGGATGCGGCGGCAAGGAGCATGGAGCTTACGGGAATAACGGACCTTAGGAACAGGTGCTACCGCAACCTTTCCGGCGGCCAGCAGCAGCGCGTCCTTCTCTCAAGGGCCCTGTGCGCTTCGTCGAAGCTGCTTCTTCTGGACGAGCCGGTCTCCGGCCTGGATCCGGACGCCACGGCCGAGATGTACAGGATAGTGAAGGAACTGAACGACAGCGGCGTTGCCGTGGTGATGATAACGCATGACGTCGACGCCAGCCTGAAGATCGCCAGGACAGTGCTCTGCATGGGGGACGTGGTCAGGCTCATGACGGTCGCGGAATATCTTCAGCAGACGGGAGGGCAGGGAAAATGATCGACAAGCTTGTCATGTATCTGGCCTATCCGTTCGTGCGCTACGCCCTGATAGTGGGCGTCCTGGTGTCCCTGTGCTCGTCGCTTCTGGGCGTGACGCTGGTCCTGCGCCGGTATTCCTTCATAGGCGACGGCCTTTCACACGTGGCCTTCGGAACCATGGCCATAGCCACCGTGCTCAGGCTCTCCAACAACATGATCCTGGTCCTTCCGGTCACCATCCTCGGGGCAATACTGATCCTGAAGGCCGGATCCCGGACCCGCATGCAGGGCGATGCGATTCTGGCAGTCATATCGGTCTCTGCCCTTGCCCTGGGCTATCTGATCATGAACGTGTTCGCCGTCAGCGCCAACATCTCGGGCGATGTCTGCGCAACGCTGTTCGGCTCGACATCCATCCTGACTCTCGGACAGAGCGAGGTCTGGATGTGCATGGGCCTTTCGGTGGTGGTGATCGCGGTCTTCATCTTCATGTACAACAGGCTGTTCTCCGTGACCTTCGATTCCGATTTTGCCAAGGCCACAGGCCAGAAGCCCGAGCGGTACAACATGCTGATCGCAATCCTCATCGCGATCGTGATCACGCTTGGGATGAACCTCGTGGGCTCGCTTCTCATAACGGCCCTTGTCATCTTCCCGGCCCTGGCCTCCATGAGGCTGTTCGGAAGTTTCAAGGCCGTGACGGTATCGTCCGTCATCCTCTCTGTTGTCTGCGCGTTCGCAGGTATGGTATTATCGATAATGATCGGAACGCCGGTGGGCTCCACGATAGTGGCCGCCGACCTTGTGATGTTCCTGATATGCTGCTGCATAGGCGGCCTGCGGAGGGGTGGAAGATGAAGAAGACGGTCCTGGTTCTCATTGCGGTCCTTGCCCTGCTCATGCTCGCCGCATGCTCCGAGAAGAGCGGGACGGTGAAGGGCGTCACGACCACCAGCACCGCCAAATCGGTCGACAGCACGCTGGAGGACAGGACCCGCGTCATGGACTCATCGGTCGTCTACGGCATCTACGAGCCGCCTACACGAAGCACCATCGAGCCCGAGATCGACCTGACGAAGATGTCCGGTCCGCTTGTCTATTCGGTCGTCTACAACATGATGAAGGACCCCGAGAGGTTCAACGGCAAGATCATCAAGATGGGCGGAGCCTTCGACTCCGTGCTGGGCGATGACGGAATCAGGCGCTATGCCTGCATCGTCAAGGACGCTGCCGCCTGCTGCGCACAGGGAATCGAGTTCAAGATGAAGGACGACCTCAAGTACCCCGACGACTATCCCGGACAGTACCAGGACTTCGCGGTCATAGGGACCTTCGTTGTCTACACGAGCGAGAAGGACAACTACACCTACTGCTATCTGGACAACGCAGAATACATCTGAAAAACAATCACAGGAGATATACAAAATGAGCAGTTTCAAGGATCTCAGGATAGTAGACAATTTCTACCAGACATCGCTTTTCTTCCCCATGCCCACGGTTCTTATCGGAACCCTGACCGAGGACGGAAAGCCCACATTCGGACCATATTCGCTGGTCCAGCCCTATTATGTGGCGGGCAAGGACTACTACGCCATGCTTCTCAACTGCCGCAATTCATCCAATACCGCGCAGAACATCCTGAGAAGCGGCAAATGCACCATCAACTTCGTCACGGACGGGAAGTCCACCTTCAGGAGTCTGGTCAAACTCAGCTGGCCCGGGGATACCCCCGAGGAGAAGATGAAGAACTTCGACTTCACATATGAAGACGGACTGATGGCCCAAAGCGACCCCGACAACGCGGAAAAATACCCGAAAGTAATCTCCGAGGCCTTCCAATCCATGGAATGCACCTGGATGCGCGAGCTGGACGGGGCTCAGGACGACAAGCCCGGAATCCTTGACGGATACCCAGGGCCGTTCCACGATTTCAACGGAATTATCAGCCCGTTCGGAGCCATGTTCATACTCCGCGTGGACAAGATCCTCATGAAGGAGAAGTACTACAACGCGATAGTCAACGGAGTCACAGCGAAGGACTTCCCGCCGGCTCCCGTGGACTACGGCTACAGGGATTCGAAGAACTTCTGGTTCCACAGGCACAGAAAAGCCATTCCGGAGCTGCTTCCCATGAGGCAGACCAGCCTTGCAAGCGTGCGTTAT
>JAGABK010000145.1 GCA_017614625.1 Spirochaetales bacterium | reverse complement strand
GATGTCCGCGTCGTATCCCACCAGCACGTAGCGGCCGTTGAAATCGGGCCAGAAATCCAGGTTGTGCTTCTCCCATCCGGGCTCGAAAAGCCCGTTGTCCGAAAGGAACTTCCCGTAGTTCTCGGCAAGGATGTCCAGGTCCCTTCTGAGCCTGCCGTCCTCTATGCCCGAATACCCCTCGTCCTTCAGATGGACCAGGACGTTGGCGATGAAGCGGACGAAGCGCTGGCGGTAGGCTTTGAACTCGTCGCGGAACAGGTAGGACATTCCGGTCTTTCCGGAGCCCAGGAAATCGGAGGCGAATACGAGCCTGTGGTACTTGTTGGCGGGCTTCTGCTCATGGACCGGGGCGAAGCGCCTTGCGAACTCGTCGAAGGCTATTGCCCGGGAGGCTGCGACGCTCTTGCGTCTTGTGCGTGCGTATCTGGCAAGATGGTAACGGGAGGCGTTTTCGGTCGGGAACACCAGCGTGGTGCTCCCGTCGTCAAGATACCGGAAGATCTCTTCTGTGAACGTCACGATCTGCGCAGGGTCCTCATGAACTGGGTTCTCTCCCAGTACTCTCCGTCGTGCATGCGCTCCTGCGCCAGCTTGCCCTGGAACTCGGAGACGGCCTTGTAGCCCTTGTCTGCCATCCACTTCTCGATCTGGCAGATGATGGTGGCGATTGCGCCCAGTCCGTTCTTCATCAGGACCGAGTTGATCTCGACGGCCTTGGCTCCGGCAAGGAGCATCTTGATGACCGTCTCACCGTTGTGCACTCCGGTGGCCGCGGCGAGGTCGGCCTTCTTCAGCTCGCCCGACATGAGGGCGATCCAGCGCAGCGACTCGAGGTACTCCGTGGGGTTGGACACGGCCTGGCCGCCGCAGACGTCCTGCTTGTCGATGTCGATGTCAGGTCTGAAGAAATGGTTGAACAGGACCATGCCGTCGATCTTCTCCTTCTCGAAGCTCCTGAGAAGGCTGGAGATGGACGAGTACTCGAAGCCGATCTTCAGCGCCACGGGGACGCCGATCGCGCGGCGGGCGGTCCTTGCGAAGGCGATGGCCTCCTTGTCCACCTTCTCTCCGGGAACGGAGGAGTTGGATGCAAGCGGATAGTAGTTGAGCTCTATGGCATCTGCTCCGACCTTCTCGAAACGTCTGGCGAATTCCTCCCAGGTCCTGATGCTGATGCAGTTGATCGAGGAGATGACGGGAATGGAAAGCTTCTGCTTGGCCTCGGCCAGAAGCTCGAGGTACTGGTTGATGTAGTAGTCCTTGGAAAGGGTCTTGTAGGCATCGACGAAATCGGAGTAACCGACGAATTCGGAGGCCTTCTCGGAGTCCTTTCCCGCGACGTATTCGATCTGCTGCTCGAAGATCGATTTGAGAACGACGGCGCCGGCTCCGGCCTCCTCGCACTTTTTGAGGCTGTCTATGTCGGCTGTGAGCGGGCCTGATGCCACGATGATCGGGTTTCTGAGCTGAAGGCCCATGAATGTTGTTCTGAGATCTGCCATTTCCGGTTCTCCTTGTGTTTTCCAAGTATAACATAACATGAAAATTTTATGAACTGAGATTCGCGCATTTAAAATTGTAACAATATACGGAATATGCTAGGATTATCGAAAGGATATTCACAATTCCGGAGGGTTTTATGCTCAGCAAGGGTTCGGATGGAAGGAAAAGGGTCAGCGTCATAGGAACGGGGAACATGGGTGGAGCCTTCGCGGAGGCTCTCTCGAAGGTCGAGGGAATCGACCTGTGCCTCTACGACAGCTACAGGCCGTGCGCCGAGAAGATCGCGGACGGAAAGAAGAACGTGAAGGTCCTCGGCTCCATGGAGGAAGCCAAAGGATCGGACATCGTCATCATCGCCGTCAAGCCGCAGGTCCTGCCGTCCATCTACGCAGAGCTTTCGAAGCTCGGGCCGGGCTTCTTCATCTCCATAGCTGCCGGAGTCACCCTTGAGAAACTCCGCAGGAATCTCGGAACCGACAAGGTCGTGCGCTTCATGCCCAACATCGCTGCAAAGATTGCAAGCGCAGTCACCGCAGTGGCCTACTCCCCGGCTTTGGACGATGCCCAGAAGGCGCAGGCCATGGAAATCGCGCAGTCAGTGGGTTCGGCCTTCGAACTGGACGAGAACCTCTTCGCCGCGTTCATCGGAATCTCCGGAAGCGGCATCGCATACATGTTCGAGCTCATGCACCAGATGGCCATGGGCGGTGTGAAGGAAGGAATCCCGTATCCGAAGTCGCTCTCCATCGTAGCCGACACCATGCTCAGCGCGGCGAAGCTGCAGAAGGCCACCGGATCCAGCGCCGCGGACCTCGAGACCATGGTCTGCTCGGCCAAGGGAACCACGATCGAAGGTGTGAAGGCACTGGCGGACGGCAACTTCGCCAACGCCGTGATCAACGCCGTCTCCGCCGCGGCACGTCGTTCCGAGGAACTTGAAAAGAAGGCCTGAAACATGGAAGAACTGTTCAAATCATTCGACAAAGTGCATAAAGCGGCCACCGTTCTGGCCAAGTCCTCCGACAGCGAAAGACAGCAGGCCCTGCGCTCCATAGCCGAAGCCCTCAACTCGAAGAAGGATGAGATCTTCGCCGTGAACAGGCAGGACGTGGAGAACGCGAGGAAGGCCGGAATCCCCGGAGCAATCCTGCACCGCCTTGAATTCTCTCAGGAAAAGCTCAGGTCCGTCTCGGGCGGCCTGTGCGAACTGGCCCTGCTCAAGGACCCCATCGGCCGCACCCGCGAGAAGCGCGAGCTGGATCCCGGATTCATCCTGGAGAAGAGGACCTTCCCCATCGGAGTCATCGGAATGATATTCGAGGCAAGACCCGACGCGCTGGTGCAGATTGCGGGCCTCGCCCTCAGGTCGGGCAACGGAATCATCCTCAAAGGGGGTAAGGAAGCCACCCTTACAAACCGTTTCCTGGTGGAGATCATCAAGAAAGCCACGGAGAACTGCTCCTTCGGGTCCGACTGGATACTGGGAATAGAAAGCCATGAGGACGTCAACTGCCTTCTGAAGGCCGAAGGCAGCGTGGACCTTCTGATCCCGCGCGGCTCCAACGCCTTCGTGAGGTACGTGATGGACAACACCCGCATCCCGGTCATCGGCCATGCGGACGGAATCTGCGCCACGTTCATAGACGAGAGCGCCGACCAGGCCCTTGCCGTCAAGGTGTGCGTGGACGCCAAGATCCAGTATCCGGCGGCCTGCAACGCCACCGAGACCTTCCTGGTGCATGAGAAGATCGCCCCCTCCTTCCTGCCGGTCCTGAACAAGGCCCTGACGGAGAAAGGCGTGGTCATCCATGCCGCAGAGGACTGCCTGCCCTACATGCCCGGAGCCGTCAAGGCCACCGACAAGGACTTCCACACCGAATACCTCGACCTGGAATGCGCCGTGAAGACCGTCTCCTCCGTGCAGGAGGCCGTCGAGCACATCCAGAGCCACGGTTCCCACCATACCGATGCCATAATCACCCGCGACAAGGCCAATGCCGATGTCTTCGTGTCCGATGTGGACAGCGCCGACGTGTTCGTCAACTGCTCCACCCGCTTCGCCGACGGCTTCAGGTTCGGCCTGGGAGCCGAGGTGGGAATCGCCACATCCAAGCTCCATGCCCGCGGACCGGTGGGACTGGACGGACTGATGACCACCAAGTGGATCCTCACCGGAAACGGCGAGACGGTCGCCGAGTACAGCGGCCCGGACGGAAAGCCTTTCCACCACAAGGAGCTTGTCTGATGAGAGACCTTTCCAGAGTCAGGACCGTAGTCGTCAAGGTCGGAACCAACCTCCTCTCCACAGCCTCGGGCATC
>JAGABK010000144.1 GCA_017614625.1 Spirochaetales bacterium | reverse complement strand
GTGAAGACGACGGTGACATGGTACTGGGACTGGCTGGCGTTGAAGTCTGCGGCTGCCTTCTGGAAGACGGCGTCGACATCAAGGTTCATGTCATCCCACATTACAAGCTCGATTGTTCCTGCAGGAGGTGTTCCGGTAGGAATATGGCTTTCCTTCTCAGCTGCTGCCGGAGCGGCTTCCGTCGCGCCCTGGGCGAAGACGGAAAAAGCAGCCAAGAGAACGAGCATGATGACAAACAGTTTCTTCATAAGCTTTTCTCCTTCTCTCCTTTTTTCGATTGTCATTTTCAAATAGTTTTACAAAATGACTTTCACTATTTTTCATACCATGCCGGGTGCCCGCCGTCAAACAGTTTTTTCGTTGTATTCATCAAACAAACACTTTTTTATTGTTTCGTTTCCGAAACGAAAAAAGAATGTTTGTTTTGATTGACTAACGTTTCTATGGGTAGTATCGTAGCATCAGGGGAAACAGATGAAGAACGACAGAACCGCACAGATCCGCCAGATCCTTTTCCGCGACGGAAAAGTCAGTTGCAGCGAGCTCGTGAAGATGTTCGACGTCACTCCTGCCACGATCAGGAGGGACCTGTCCGAACTAGAGAAGGAAGGCCAGATCAGGCGGACACACGGCGGTGCGGAGCTCCTGCGCCGGAAGGAACAGGAAGCCAGGGAAATCAGCGTCGTTCCGCCATGGCCGGCAAGAACGTACTCCTGCAGGAAGGAGAAGGAAGCGATAGCCAGAAGGATATCATCCCTCATACCCGACAACAGCACCATCTTCATAGACAACGGAACGACCGTCTTCGAAGTGGTCAAGCAGATCACCGGCCACAACAACCTCACGGTAATCAGCAATTCCCTCAGGGCATCGGAATATCTGGGGATGTATCCGAACATACAGGTGTATTTCCTGGGCGGCAAGATCGCCCATTCCATGCTTGCGTCGTCGGGGATTATGGCCAGCGACTGCCTCTCCTACTTCACCAGCATCGACTACTGCATCGTCTCTGCGGACGCGTTCTCCATAGAGAACGGACTGCGGGAGCATTTCATGGAGACGGCGATTCTCAAGAAGGCCATAATCGACAAATCCTCCGTTGTCATCGCGGCGCTGGACCACTCCAAGTTCGGAAAGACAGCAAGCGCCCCCATCTGCAACTGCAACGTGCAGGACATCGACATCCTCGTGACGGATTCGGCTGTTCCGGAGAACATCCTTTCCTCCCTCAGGGAGAAGAGGATAAACGTCGTCGTGGCCGGGGGCTGAAGGAAATATGGATACGTTCAGGCTCATGGGATTCGACCTCGACGGGACGCTTCTCGACCCTCAGAGGGTTCTGCGCAGAAGGACCGCCGACGCCCTTGCCCTTGCATCCGACAGGGGCTGCAGCATAGCGATCACAAGCGGAAGGAATTTCCTCGCAGTGCCTGAGGTCATCAGGGACCTCCCCTTCATCAGGTATTTCATCCTGTGCAACGGAGCGCTGATCTACGACCGGGAAAAGGACGCATATCTATATGAATGTTCGATTCCTCTGGAAACGGCCCTGTCAATCTACCGCGACCTGGAATGCGGGGACGTCTACTACGACTGCTACCTGCAGGACGGGGCATGGGCCCCGGCTGGGCATCTGGCCAGGGTCCACACGATGGTGTCCGATCCCACCCACCTGAAGGTCCTCTACGACACACGCGAGCCGAAGGAAGACCTGATTGCCGCCCTGAAGGAGCGGGGAAAGGATGTCTGCAAGGTCCAGGCCATCTTCAGGAACACTCCGGAAAGGGACAGGGTCATGGCCGCCATGAAGGCGAAATACCCGGACCTGGCCATCACCACCGCCTACACCTACAACCTGGAATTCAACATGCCGGGCGCGACCAAGGGCAACGGACTGATGAAACTTGCGGAGATACTTGGTATCGGACGGCAGTATGTGGCCGCCTTCGGCGACGGGGGCAACGACATCAGCATGCTCGAGAAAGCGGGAACAGGCTTCGCGATGGCCAACGCACCGGAGGAAGTCAGATCCCGTGCGGATGAGATCGCCCCTTCGAACGCAGAGGACGGAGTCGCATATATCCTTGAGAGAATCTTCGGCTGATCTCAGCTCAGACCCACGACGGCGGACCTGAAGAGCCATTCCTCGACCGCGCTCTGGCTGTGCGAGGCCACGTACTCCCCGTTCTCCTTGAGCAGCGTGGCCACGGTGTCCATGACCTTCTTCTTCTCGTAGCCCATCTCCACCAGGGCATCGATGATGTCCTGGTACTTGCGCGAGGCGCCCTTGGCCACGTTCTGCGGCTTGGCGTCCTCCTGCGTGAACACCAGCGTGTCGCGCAGGGCGAGGATGATCTTCTGCGATGTCTTGGATCCCAGTCCCGGAATCTTCGAGAGGAAGTTCACGTCGCTCTGGTCCAGCGCGGCGATGAAATCGCGCACACGCACGCCGGAGAGGATCTTCATGGCCTGCTTGGGACCGATTCCGCTGACCTTGATCAGCTCCAGGAACAGCCTTCTCTCCTCCTCGTCCGAGAAGCCGAAGAGAGTCATGCCGTCCTCCTTGTGCTGGAGCCAGGCGAGAAGGCGCACGTTGCTGCGCTCGGCGCCCTGGAGGTTGGAAAGCTTCGTGGCCGTCTGCGAGGAGATTATGAGCTCGAACTCTATGTTCGAGGCGAGTATCACCGCGCTCTGCGCGTTCACGCAGACCAGCTGTCCCAATATCGCGTTGATCATGGCAAAACCCTCATTTGAAAACGCCCAGCCTTCCGGTGGTGGCGTTCATGTTGCAGAAGCACACCGCGGCGGCAAGCGCGTCGGCGGCATGGTCCGGACGCGGGATGGCGTTCAGTTTCAGAAGAAGGCGGCACATCTCCTGCACCTGCTTCTTCTCCGCCCTTCCGTAGCCGGTTATGGCCGTCTTTATCTGCAGCGGCGTGAACATCGAGATCCCCAGCCCCTGCTCGTAAGCCGCGTACGTCACGGCTCCTATCACCTTGGCGACCCCGATCGCGGAGGCCTCGTTCTTGGCGAAGTAGATGTCCTCCATGGCGATGTGCTTCACATCATACTTGACGACAATCTGCTTGACGCTCTCCGCTATGATCGCGATCCTCTTCTCCAGGGTGTCGGAGGTCTGGGTCTTGATCACACCATAGCAAACAGGCTGGAACTTCTGCCCGACAAAATCGACGACGCCCCAGCCTGTATTGGCGATTCCTGGATCTATACCAAGAACGTACATTCAACCATCATTCCTCGAAATCATCGGGGAGCTCGAGGTTCGTGGCGACGCTCTGCACGTCGTCCAGGTCCTCAAGACGCTCGACGATGTTCATGACCTTCTGTGCCTTCTCCTTGTCCAGGGTGACGGTCTGGTCGGCGATCCTGCTGACATCCGCGCTCTCCTGCTCGAATCCGGCGGCCTGCATGGCCTCGAGGACTGCTCCGAAATCAGCCGGAGATGTGGTGACCTCGATGATTCCGTCCTCGTTGGTGACGTCCTCTGCTCCGTTCTCAAGGGCTGCGCTGAAGATCTCGTCCTCGGTGTACCTGGTTGCGTCGTAGGTGATGACTCCCTTGGTCTGGAACATGTACGAGACGCATCCGGTCGATCCGAGGGATCCGCCGAGCTTGGTCAGTGTGCTTCTGACGTCTGCTGCGGTCCTGTTCTTGTTGTCTGTCAGTGTGTCAACGATGATGGCAACTCCGCCGGGTGCGTATCCCTCATAGACAAGCTCCATGAACACCGCGTTGCCCATTTCACCGGAGCCCTTCTTGATGGCTCTCTCGATGTTGTCCTTGGGCATGTTCTCGGCTCTGGCCTTGAGAATGGCCGTTCTGAGAGCTGCGTTCATATCCGGATCCGCACCGCCCATTCTTGCGGCGACGCTGATCTCCTTGATGAGTTTCGTGAATTTCTGACCGCGCTTCTGGTCAGCGATTCCCTTCTTGTGCTTGATGGTTGCCCATTTGCTGTGACCTGACATATTTACCTCTTGAATTAAATTTCAGACTTACTGGATAAATTTACCATAGCAGTTTTTTTTCTGTCAATTACCTGCCATGGTCCGAAAGGGCCCCGATCAGCTCCAGGGCCGCCGCATCCGCCGTCATGAGCCCGTCCTCGTCCGGCACGAGGAATCCGCCCTCTTCCCGGAAACCTTTCAGATTCCGGATCCTCTCACGGTCGATGTCCCTGCGCGCCATCCCCTCCAGCCGGTTCAGGTCCAGTCCCGCCTTGTGCCTGAGCCCCATGAAGACAAGTTCCTCGCAGGCCTCCGTCTCCGTCAGCGGCTCGATGTCGCAGCCCCCGAACAGCCCGGCTTCCAGCCATGTCCGGACCGAGGGTCTGAAGTTGATGCGCGTCACCTTTCCGTCTGCCGAGAACGCCGTGGACGCGGCTCCGGGTCCGAGGCCCATATACTGCCTGTAGGCCCAGTAGCGGCTGTTGTGGACGCATCTGTACCCTTCCTTGGCATAGTTGGAGACCTCGTAATGCCCGTATCCGTTTGCCGCCAGATAAGAGCCCACCTCCCTGAGGATCGTGTATTGTTCGTCGGAATCCGGAAGATCCGGGTTCCGCCTGTAAAGAGGCGTCCCTTCCTCCAGAGTCAGGGCGTAGACGCTCATGTGCTCCGGGGCATAGCCCTGCACGATTTCCCTTGCGTCGGACAGCGCGTCGTGCCACGGTCCAAGGCAAGTTATCAGGTCGTAGTTGAGAACGCACCCCGTCTCTTTTCGGAGGTCCTGCGAAAGCGCCAGACCCCGTCTGGTCTGCTCAAGGTCGGCGTTGCGCCCGAGGAACGAGAGGGCCTTCTGATCGAGGCTCTGCACCCCCATGGAAAGGCGTGTGAAGTACTTTCCGAACAGCGGGAAGAACCTTCTGTCGAGGCTCTCCGGATTCATCTCCGTGGAGAACTCGGCAGGCCTTCCGATCTCGCACACAGCCTGCGCGATGCGCCCAAGGTTCTCCGGTCCGAGGCATCCGGGATTGCCTCCGCCTATGAAGGCCGTATCGTAGGGACGGTGTCCCCTTTTCTCATTTACCGCGGATATTTCGCGGACAATCTTGTCTGTGAAGCTATCGATAAGACTTGCGTCGCATCCCGGCTCCGAGTAGAAGCCGCAGTACGCGCACTTGGAGATGCAGAAAGGGACATGGATGTAGAGGGACAGGTCCGAGGAAAAATCAAAGCAGTCTGAAAACCGTTTTTCCGGGGAATCAGCCATTGACAAGCGAGCCGATCCTCTTCAGCGGCCAGATGCGGAACACGACGTGGCCGTTGATGTTGTCCGCGTCTATTGGACCGAAGTAGCGGCCGTCCTGGCTGTTGTCGCGGTTGTCGCCCAGAGGCAGGACATGTCCGTCCGGAACGTAGACGCCTATGTCGTACTTGGCCCAGGTGCTGCGCGCCGTCATGTCGGTCGGGTCGGCCATCATCTTTCCGGTGGCCGTCTGCTTGTTGTAGGCGTACAGGTCGTTGAACTCGGCGTTGGCGTCGGTGTTGCTGTAGTCGGTCAGAAGGTGCCTGGGAAGGTCCGTCTGGGACACGCCGGAAAGCATGAGCCCGTTGATCCTGCCCTGTGCGTTGTAGCCGGTGTAGGTCTCCTTCAGCGTGGTGCGCCTGGGAGCGGTCGAATAGCCGTTCCGAGCCCTGAAATCGGACTCCGGGATGTACTCGCCGGTTCCTGCGGCCTTGATGTAGGCGTCGCCTTCGATGAAGGTGTAGGTGTCACCGGCGGCTCCCGCGCTGCGCTTTACGAGCAGCTTCTCACGCATGTTCCCCTGCTCGTCGACATCGATGTTGACCAGCGAGAACGTGATCATGTACAGCACCTGCGAGAAGACGTTGAAGAACGGCCCCTTGCTCTCGTACTGGGGATTGTAGAACGTGATTATGTCGTCCCTGTCGGGTATTCGCGAATCCAGGATCTTGGGACCCTGCGGGTACAGCTCCACGCCGTACGTGAGCTTTGAGACCATGACGCGGTCCTTCACCAGCAGCGTTTCCACCATGGAGGGCGACGGGATGACGAAGAACTGGAACAGGAACTGGTTGAGGATGAAGACGAGCACCACCGCGAAGAGGATGGCGTCGATCCATCCGAGCGTCTCGCTCAGAAACGTCCTGTTCTGTTTCTCGGCGGCCTTCTTGGCCTTGCGCTTTGTGAGATACTTCTCTGTGCGGGTCTGCACCCAGTCGAAAAACCGCTCCATATGCGCAATTATAATGACAAAAGCGCCAGTTGACAACGGAAGGCAATAAAATTAACTTTGAACCATGAAGCTGTTCAGGAAAAAAGAACTTCCGCAGGTGGAACCTGTAAAGATAAAGCCCCTCTTCGGAATGCGTCCGGGCCTCTGGCTCACCATAGCCTATGCGATCGCCCTGGTCCTTCTGATCTTCCTCATCGGATTCCTGCCCGACATCGTCAACGGCCACAAGCGTGTGACGTTCACGAGCACCGCCGGCAGGGTCGCCGTCTACGTGGACGACAACTACATGGGAGGAACGACGTTCACCACGGAAGTCAAGAGCGGAGTCCATACAGTCTCCTACCGCGTCAACGGCTGCGAGATCGACAGCTTCACCGTGAAGGTGGGCCACCCCGTCTTCTTCAACTGGCTTTTCCCCAGGACACAGAAGGTCGAAAGCACCGCCGCCCTGACACGCGAGGCCTTCGAGGCGCTGACGAAGGAGTTCCTGGCCGATGTGGCCGCCTACTCCGCCGTGCTCGAGTACGACTCGGTGCACAGGTATCCGGACCTCTTCACCGAGTACGCCACATCCATC
>JAGABK010000143.1 GCA_017614625.1 Spirochaetales bacterium | reverse complement strand
TGAAGGTGAGGCACAGGCCTGCGGAGATCGTCCATTTGCGGCCGACCTTGTCTGCGATGAAGCCTGCGGTGGCGAAACCGACGACGGACGCCACGCCGCCCAGGATGACCATCATGGATGTGTTGCTGGTGGCCGATCTCATGGCGTAGAAGACGTAGTTGTTCAGGTATGTGCCCAGGGCGTTGTCGGACATGAACCAGAGGAACTCGGCGCCGAGGATGGCGAGGAGCATGGTCTTGTTGGCCTTGGACATGGGCTTGTCGTCGTCGACCGGGTCTGCGATGGCTGCCTGGCGCTCTCCTTCCTCGAGCTCGTCCTTGATCTCTTCCTCGATCTTGTTCTCCTTGATGGTGAAGAACAGGACCAGGGCGGAGATGACCATGAGCATGGAGGCGATCACGAACGGAAGCTCGATCGTCATGAGGTTGTGGGTCTTTGTCAGGTATCCGGAGAGGACGAAGACCATTCCCAGGACGGTGGCGAAGGCGCCGCCGAAGTATCCCATGATGTTGATGATTCCGTTTGCCTTGGCGCGCAGCGGCTTGGGTGTGATGTCAGGCATCAGCGCGACGGCCGGGTTGCGGTACATCATCATGAAGAGGAGGACGATGGCCATCATCACGATCATTCCGACGATCTTTCCGGTGTGGAAGAAGAGGGGGATGAACGGGAAGGCTAATGCGGCTACGAATGTTCCCACGAGGATGTAGGGCATTCTCTTTCCTATCTTGGTGTGCGTCCTGTCCGAAAGGCTTCCGAATATCGGATGGAGGATGAGGGCCGCGAGGTTGTCGCATGCCATGATGATGCCGACGAGCCACTGGATCTCGAGTTCGTCAGTAGCTCCGAGGCGTGTCTTGATTATTTCCGTCAGCAGGGTGGGACACCATGAGTCGTAGACCTGCCAGAGCAGAAGGATTCCGAAGAAGGCGAATCCGATGAGGAAGGTTCTCTTCTTGTTGAGTTTCAGCATTTTGTTTCTCCTGAACCGTAGGGTGGCAGAAATCTGCCTTCAGCCTATCATTTTACTATATGGTACGCGTATGCTCAATTAAATAAAGTTGCTTAAAAGGGCTTTCTTGTTTAAACTTTCAGCAGTATGATCCAGTTTTTCAAACCGACTTTGAGAAGGCGGGACATGGACGGTGTCCTGCAGACGATGGTGAACGAGAAGATCGGCCCCGGAGAGAGGGCCCTGGCCTTCGTGCAGGCCTTCTGCGCGCAGACCGGCTCGTCGTCGGCATGCGCCTTCAGGACATATCCGGACGCCTTGGAGTGCGCCCTCAGGACAGCGGGCGTGGCTCAGGGAAGCCTTGTCGCGGTGTCGCCGCTTTCGCCTTCCGAGTACAGGGACGCCATCCAGAAGACCGGCGCCCGCATGGTAATGGTGGACATCGACAGGGAGACCGGATGCCCGGACGAGAGGCTGGTTCAGGAGAGCGGGGCGCAGGTTCTCATGCTGTATGAGAACAAGGGGACGCTTCCTGTCAGATACAATGAGGAGACCACATTCGCGGAGTGCTGCGACTACGGCGAGATAACAATCATAGAAGATATCAGCGAGAGCATCGGCTCGGCCGTGGGAGAGGAGTTCTCCGCCGGAAAGCTGGGTCAGATCGTGGTGTGCGCTGTCGAAGAAGACAGCGTGGTTTCCGCCGCAGGAGGGTCTGTAGTCGCTGCAAGCGGTGATTTTTCAACGGTATTGCGTGAAAACAGGCCATCGAAATATCTTAGGATGCCGGACCTCAATGCAGCGCTCGGAACGGTGCAGCTTCTGAACATGCAGGAGAACATGGCCCGCCGCAGGGACATAACGGCAACTTATAAACAGAGTCTGGGAAGGACACGCCACAGGCAGTTCGGCCTGAACCTGATGGACTTCTCGTCCAACGCCTCGGCGTTCTCCGTGTTCCTGGACTGCCGCCCGGAGGAGGTGGTCAAGTTCGCACAGAAGAACGGAGTGCCGGTCAGGCAGTCGTTCGAGAACTGCCTTCTCAGGGACTACGAGGGGGACGCTTTCGAGTCGTTCCCGGCTGCCGCGCCGTACTATTTCAGGACAGTGGACTTCCCGCTCTATCCTTTCCTCAAGGCGTCGGAAGTCGATATGATATCAAAGGTGATCGCACATCTTCCGTGAGGAAGGTCGGAGAAGGAGGTCAGGATGCCGGAAAGGAAAATCAGCAAGGCAGTTGTTCTCGCCAATTCGACCAAGCCCGATTTCGATGAGATAAGCAGCAGCTTCAGAAGCCGCCTGCAGTCCCAGGGCATCGGGTGCGAGGTCATCAGCCTCTCTTCTACCGTGAGCGACCTGAAGATCGAGGTGCCGGACTGCGACATGGCCATCTCCCTCGGCGGAGACGGAACCGTGCTGACGTGCGCCGAGCTTCTCAAGGGCCGCGGGATCCCAATCCTGGCGGTCAACTTCGGGACGTTCGGATACATCGCCGAGACCCCCACGGACGAGCTTTGGCGCGTCTTCGAGGACTACAGAAGCGGCAGGACGGACGTAATCAGCCGCATGATGCTGGATGTCAGCGTCGCAAGGGGCGGAAAGGAGGTCTTCTCCTCGAGCTCGCTCAACGATGTCACCGTATCGGCCATCTCCCACGCAAGGATGGCGAGGATTGACCTGTATGTGAACGGCATCCTCGCGGCCAACCTCAGGGGCGACGGCCTGATCGTCGCGACCCCCACGGGCTCCACGGCCTACAGCCTGGCAGCCGGTGGTCCCATCCTGGACGCCTCGCTCGATGCCATTGTCATAAATCCCATCTGCCCGTTCACCATGGGAGTCAGGCCCCTTGTGGTCAACAGGGATTCGGTGGTGAAGATGGTCCTCCCGCGCCAGACCACGGACGTGTCGCTCACCTGCGACGGCCACGAGGTCTTCTCCGTGGCCGAGGGCGACGAGATCACCGTCACCGAGGGAAAGCATCAGGCCCTGTTCATAGCCAATTCGAAACGCAGGTTCATAGAGGTCCTGAGGGACAAGCTCGGCTGGGCGGGGAGCTTCAATGCTTGAGCATCTGGAGATCCGCAACTTCGCCCTGATCGAGAACCTCAGCATTGACTTCTCCGACGGCTTCAACGTCATAACGGGCGAGACCGGCTCCGGAAAATCAATCATCCTCGGCGCCCTGGGCCTTCTGATGGGCGAGAGGGCCGATTCGTCGGCCGTGCGCACCGGCGCGGACCAGATCGAGGTCGATGCCGTCGTATCCGTCCCCGAAGGCCATGAGATCCTTCCGTGGCTTTCAGAGCGCGGCGTCGAGCCGGACGAGGGCGTCATCTACATAAGGCGCACCGTCAAGGCCAACGGAGGACGCTCGCTTATACACGTACAGAACCAGCTCTTCTCAAGACAGGACCTTGAGGTCCTTGCCGACAGCATCATGGACATGCACGGGCAGAGCGAGCACCAGAGCCTACTGAAGGCCGACAGGCAGCGGAAGATCCTGGACAGCTACGCCGGCGATTCGGAAGTCCTTGCCTCATGCGCGTCCGCCTTCCGCCTCATCGGAGAGGTGTCTCAGGAGATCGTGGAGCTTGAGGAGCATATCGAGGAGGGCAGAAGGCAGCAGGACTACCTGCAGTTCGCCCTGGACGAGATAGAGAACGCCAGGGTCGTGCCCGGAGAGGACGAGGAGCTGAAGGAAAAGGTCCGCGTCCTGGGCCAGTTCGAGTCCATCTTCGAGAACGTGTCGCTGTGCACCGAGAGGCTGCGCGAAGTGCGCTCCGCCATCTACGACGCCAACTCTTCCGCGAAGAAGGCCGCCAAGGCCGACCCGCAGCTGCTTTCATTCACCGAGCGCCTCGAGAGCGCGCAGATAGAGACCGAGGACATCGCCGAGGGGCTCAGGGAATACCTGGACTCCGTCCATTACTC
>JAGABK010000142.1 GCA_017614625.1 Spirochaetales bacterium | reverse complement strand
GCGGCTGGCCTGGCTCAGGGCGAAGAGCGAGCGGCCCTTGACGGGCGGAAGGTACTTCTCGAACTCGTCGCGAAGCTCCTGGGTATAGATCTCGGCCTTGGGGAAGGCCTTTCTCAGCTGTATCATCTCCTGGTCGCGGTCGAGCACGTAGACCGGCAGTCCGCAGTCCAGGAACTTCAGAAGACGGCTGTTGTGTTCGGGCAGGATGCCTGGCACCACTTCCTCGGAGATGCGGTCGGTGACCTCCATGTTGTGGATGCGAGCGGCCTCGATGACCACGGTCCCGTTTCCGGGATAAGCGTGAAGCAGGAGGATGGGGCTGCGGTAGAATCGGGTGCGCGAAAAGCGCATGGCCCAGATGCATTTGGCAGCCACGCCGACCCCCGCCAGGGACTCGAACGGGTAGCCGCAGCCGCTGACCTTGGGGTCTATTATGGCGCTTGCAGGGGGCAGGACCTCGCCTGCGATGTGGTGGTCGGTGACAAGGACGTCCAGACCGTGGCTCTGGGCGTAGTCGATTTCATTCGTACACGAGATTCCGCAGTCGACGGTGATGGCGAGCGTCACGCCGTCGTCTATTGCCTGGCGCACGTTGTCGATCGTCATGCCGTAGGGGTCGTCGCCCATGGGAACTGTGTAGGATACGTCCAGCCCCATGCCGCGCAGCTCGGTGACGAGCAGGGCGGTGCTGGTTATGCCGTCGACGTCGCGGTCGCCGAAGACGCGTATCTTCTCCTTGTCCTCGATCGCCTGGAGGATGCGGTCGCAGAACTGCTCCATGTCCTCGAAGAGGAACGGGTTGTGGAGGAACGACACATCGCTTTCCAGAAAGAATCTGGCCTGCTGTGGCGTACGGACCTCCCTTGCGGCGAGGATCCTTGCCGTGACATGGTCCAGGGCAAACCTGTCCTGAAGCGCCTTGATGTCCTCAAAGGCAGCCTGTCTGATTTTCCATTTCATCTATATACACTCAAAAATTAAAATACTTGGTTGTGCAATTCCAAAATAAGACAAATATGAATCCCTTTCAATAGGGCTTGTGAAAAATGAGACGGAAGTGTTACGAAAGGAACAATGACAGGTCCTTGAGGGTCCTGAGATTGGTCTGCGAGAAGACCTGCGCCCAGCGCAGCATGTAGGAGAGGATCCTGTTCTCTGCCGCCGGGTTGAGTTCTATGTCGATAGCCTGATTCAGCTCCATGGGCATGGAATATCTGAGATACCTGCGCGATCCGGGCATCAGAATGAGGTTCTCGCTGTCCGAGCAGGACTTGCAGCACGGAGTCAGCAGACTGGTTGAAAAGAGCATCACCTCGTCGTCCGAGAGGTTCCTGTCGCAGACCGGACAGCCGGAGAGGTCCGGCGCCGTGCCGGAGATCTGCATGAGCTTCCAGATGAAGGATATCGTGATGCGTTTTCTCAGTTCGGGACTGCTCTCCAGTCTTTCCAGGGAGGCGGAAAGGAGGTCGAAGGCCTCGTCCGGTTCGTCGGAGGCGGCCTTGGCGATTATCTCGCAGAAGAAGGAGGCTGTGTAGGTCAGCGGAAGGTCGTCCGCTATTGCCTGGGGAATGAACGTGCTCTGGGCCTCCACCAGGGAGTATTCCTTCTTCACCGGGTTGAGGTAGAGAAGGGCGTTGTTCACAGAGAAAAGAGGCGCAAGGGCAGTCTTCTTGCCCTTGCGTCCTCCGTAGATGATTGCGTCGACCATGCCCAGGTCGCGGCAGAGGAGGGTCACCGCCTTGTGCAGCTCCCCGTATTTCCTCACCGACAGGACAATGGCATGTGTCCTGATGTTCCTCTCCATCGTCCTTCCTCAGAGGATGTAGGGGATCATGTAGTTGTGGGCCTGGTAGACGACGAATGTCTCGACGTCCGCGACGCCCTTGACCTTGGACAGTTCGTTCTTGAAGAAGTTCAGAAGGCTCTGGTCGTCCTGGGTGCTGGTGACCAGCTGGACGATCAGGTCGAAGCGGCCGGTGACCACCACGACCGAGATCACGCCCTTGAGCTTGAGCATCTCCTTTGCCTTGCTCTCGAGGTCCAGCGTGCTGAGCTTTATTCCCATGACGACGACCTGCATCTCGGCGATGCTCTGGGGGTTCACAAGCCCGGAGATCTGGAGGACGCCGTCCTCCATGAGCTTGTTGACCCTCGAGCGCACGGTGTTCTCCGTGATGCCGATTTTCTCGGCTATGGTGGAGAAGGCCTTGCGCCCGTTGGCCAGTTCCCTGATAATGGCTTTGTTGGTCTCGTCAAGTCGCATCAGAGCTTTCCGTTCGCCTTGAGGTCGGAGATTGTGGCGACGATCTCATCGCCGATCCTGAGCAGGTTCTCCTTGCTGTTGGCTCCGACGTGCGGTGTGAGCGTCACGTTCTTGGCCTTGAGGATGGGATAGTCCTCTGCCGGCGGGTCGTTGGGATAGACGTCGGCGCAGTACCATGCGACCTGTCCGTCCTCGAGGGCCTTGACCATTGCATCTGCGTCGATGATGGCGCCGCGGGCTGCGTTCACGATGACCGGCTTCTTTGTCATGATGGCGAAGAGCTTCTCATTGAACATTCCGCGTGTCTCGTCTGTAAGCGGCATGTGGATGGCGATGTAGTCGGCGTCCTTGACTGCGTCCTCGACCGTCGGGACCAGGGTGGCGACTGCGGAGCTTGAGACGTACTTGTCGTATGCGACGACGTTCATTCCGAAGGCCTTGGCGCGCTCTGCGACCTTGGTTGCGATGTTTCCGATTCCGAGAAGACCCAGTGTCTTGCCGTAAAGCTCGGTCCTCTTGATGTTCTTGAGCCACTGGCCGGCCTTCATTCCCTCATCGTACTCGACGATGTGGTTGGGGACGCTGAGCATCAGGGCGAAGGTGAGCTCTGCGACTGCGATCGAGCTGGCCCTGGGGGTGTTGCGGACGATGATGCCCTTGCTCTCTGCGTAGACCTTGTCGATGTTGTCGATTCCGACTCCGCCGCGGATGATGAGCTTGCAGTTCTTCGCAGCGTCGATGTACTCCTTGTTGCAGATCGTCTTGGCTCTGACGAGGATGACGTCGGCCTCTGCGGCCCTTGCCTTGTCGGTTGTGACCTCTCCGAATGAGGCGAGCTTCGACTCGAGCGATGCATCGAATGCATCAGAAATAAGAATAAGCATTTTGTTCTCCTGTTGCCCTGAAAGGGTTTTGTAGTTTTACAGATATTATTCTATCACATCTTTAGTGGAAGTCAAATTTTTATGAAGGAAAATGATGAATTCCTAAAGATTCATCTTTTATTCCATTTGGGCGTCCAATCTGATATGATTTACATTGAGGAGCCGCGCAATGAAGGAAGACGATTTCAGGGACATAGGCCCGTACGAGGGGCAGGATTTCGACGATGCGATGAACCGTCTCATGCAGTATCCGCAGCTGCTGAACAACTTCACCGACATCCTCTCGCGCCACAACCGCGTGGTCAACAAGTGGAAGTCCTTCCACGCCAAGCGCATGCTCTCCATGCTGCTGGGACAGGTCCACAACTACCTGGATTTCCAGGAGTTCATCACCTGCGGTGTCTTTCTGGACATGATCGAGAGCTCCAGCATAGACCAGTTCACATTCGACGGAATCAGCCAGCTGGGCGAGGACAAGCCGCACATCTACATAAGCAACCACAGGGACATCGTCCTTGACACGGCCCTTCTGGACCTGGCCCTCTACAGGACCGACTGCCGCACCAGGTGCGAGATGGTAATAGGCGACAACCTGATCGTCAACCAGTTCGTCAAGGACCTGTTCAAGGTCAACGGCGCCATCACGGTCAGACGCTCGCTGACATCCACCGCAGAGCTTCGCGCCGAGACGCAGCGCCTGAGCCGCTACATGCGCCACTGCATCGAGGACAAGAAGATGAGCCTCTGGATCGCCCAGAAGAGCGGACGCTCCAAGGACGGCGTGGACAACACCAGCCCTGCCATCCTGAAGATGCTGTACCTGGCCTACCGCGAGGACGGAATCTCCTTCGGGGAGTTCCTCAACCGCGCCTCCATCGTCCCGGTTTCGATCAGCTACCAGTACGACCCGTGCGACATCACCAAGAGCGAGGAGGAGATCCGCAAGCTCAAGGCCGAGGGCGCCTACAACGTCTACGTGAAGAAGAAGTACGCCGACATCCTGGACCTGGTCAGGGGCCTGAGGCTGAACAAGGGCAACGTGCACCTGCAGGTGGGAACTCCGGTCAAGGGAGACGAGAAATCGGATCCGGCCAGCGCGGTGCGGGACATCGACCGCCAGATCCATCTGAACTACAGGCTCTGGGACACGAATTACTTCGCCTACGACTATCTGAACGGCAGCAGCCGCTTTGCCATAAAGTACGAGGACATGAGCACCAAGTCCTTCGTCAAGCACTACAAGCACCTGAAGCCCGAGATCCGGGACTTCGTCTTCAGGAGCTACGCCAATCCCGTGTACTCCATGCTCAGGGAGACGGGGCAGTCCGAGGTCTGACATGGTCCGAAAAGGGCTTTCCGTTCTCATTGTATTGATGTCTCTCTGCCTTTTGCTCCCGTCATGCTCAAAGGAGGAGCACGGCGCGGAGGGCCTGGTGGCCCAGCCGTACGTGTTCACAGACGGGCGCATGGGACTGAGCGTCTTCTTCCTTGAGGACGGAAGCGGGGACAGCTCCGTGCAGCTGCGCCTGACGAGCCCGGACGGTTCCCTGGTGTGGAACCTCGCGGCGGAGAAGCAGGTCTTCGACGGAACGGCGTACCTGGGAAGCTCGGCTGCGGTCATGCCTGAGGGCTCCGAGGGCCTTGCAAAGGGCGCGTGGAAGCTGGAGGTCATCTACAAGGACGGAACGGTCCTAGAGCGGGTTTTCGACGTCTTCTACGGCGATGCTGCGAAGGCAATTGCCTCATACCTCGAATCAGGCGGCACCGAAGCAGTCTACGATGTTGACGAGAACCTGACTGTACTGGGTATCTGAGGCTCAGACGATACGTCCGACCTGTTTGAAAAGCTCTTCCTTTGAAATGGAGAACGTGAAGTCCCTTCCGTGGGGGCAGACCATCCTCTCAAGCTTGAAGCATCTTCGCACAAGCTCGGTGGCGGTGACGAAGTCCAGCGGGTCTCCGGCCTTTATGGCCGCGTGGCAGGCTATGACGGCGAAAAGTCCCTTCCTGATGCTCTCCATGTTTCCGGTCTGCGTCCTGATGAACTCGGCTATCTGCTCCTCGTTCTTCCTGCAGGCGGCAGGCAGGCTTGCCATCTCCCACAGCATGGGTTCCTTTCGCGTGAGCTCGATTCCGAACTCGGAGTAGACGATGCTGTTCTCCTGGAGGAAATCGTCCACGCTGCGCTCCACCTCGAAGGCGTACGGCACTATCAGGCGCTGGACGTCCTTCAGGGACGTGATCTC
>JAGABK010000141.1 GCA_017614625.1 Spirochaetales bacterium | reverse complement strand
GACGCCGTCAGCGCGCCGCGCGTCGTGTGCGACCCGGATATGGTGCGGGTCCTCGACGGCCTTGATTCCGGCGTGGAACAGGGCATCCTCTTCGAGCACATCCTGGGACGCAACATCCTGACGGACCCGGCAAAAGGAAAGGCCGTGCTGGAGGCCGCCAAACGGCGCCTGGCTTCCGGCGGAGACATGGTGCTTTGCGAAACGGTGATCCCGGAGGCCTCCAGGCTGTCCGATTTCATCCACATGGGAGCGCTTCAGGACATCCTTCTGAAAGCCGAGAAGAAGATCTACAAAAAGGTTCCCGGACGCAAGGAGGTCGCCAAGCTCCTGCAGGAGATGTTCTCAAACGTCACCGCTTCCGACTACAGGTTCACCGAATCCCGCAGCGCCAGGGAGTCCGACGTGCGCCGCTGGTTCCGCAACAGCTACGTGCCCGCCCTGCCCGACCTGGATGACTCCGAGGCCGAGCGGATCGAGAAGGAACTTGTCTCCACTCTGTGCGCGGCGCCTCTTGAGTGGCGCACCAGCTGCCTGATTATCACCCTTTCCTGAATTTTTCCCGAACTTTTTTGTTTCTCTTCTTCAAAAACGGTGGTATAGTATGTTTTTACAACAGTCATCGGGAGTCTGTAAAATGCACTTTTACCTTGAACCAATGTTTAAGTATTTCACGGCCATCGATTTCCTGGACCTCGGTTTCAGGATCGTCCTCTCGGCCGTTTGCGGCGCCCTCATCGGCCTTGAAAGGGAAAGAAGATACAAGAACGCCGGACTGAGGACCCATATCATCATCGCCATCGCGGCTGCCATGCTGATGATCGTCTCCAAGTACGCGTTCCTTGACATCGCCAGCATCCCCGACGTCAGGCTCACATCGGACGGCGGAAGAATCGCGGCGAGCGTCATCCAGTCCATAGGTTTCCTCGGCGCGGGTGTCATCTTCATCAGGAAGGAGGCTGTCGTCGGACTCACGACGGCTGCGGGCCTGTGGGCGACCGTGGGAATCGGACTTGCCTTCGGAAGCGGAATGTACGTGCTGGGACTCTCGACCACCGGCCTCATCCTGCTGGTCCACCTGTTCCTTAGGCTGCACCACCAGAAGAGACCCACCCAGACCATCGGCATCATCTCTTGCAACCTCACCAAGAGCGACATGACGATTTCAGAACTCAACGACAAGATCACCGGAATCGGCGCCATGCTCAGGGACCTCTCCTACACCAGGAAGGAGGAAGGCGTCATCATCAAGGCCAACGTCGTGTTCAGCGACAAGAAGTCCATGCTCGAGCACGTGGAGATGATGCGAAGCTTCGAGTTCATCGATTCCTTCGAGGTCTACCCCTCGTCGTAAGGCTTTCAGTCAGGCAGGAGACAGTCGGCCGCGCGGATGTGTTCCATGTTGACTTTTTTTGAGCCATAGGGCATATTTAAGCGGTCAATCGACATACTTGGTGGAAGTAGTTCAATGGTAGAGCGCCAGATTGTGGATCTGGTTGTTGAGGGTTCGAGCCCCTTCTTCCACCCTAAGGGGTCCAGCCATGTGCTGGACTCTTTCGTTAAAGGCCGGCTTGATTGCCGGTGAAAGCAGCGCCTGTAGCTCAATTGGATAGAGCGTCGGACTTCGAATCCGCAGGTCGCGCGTTCGAATCGCGCCAGGCGCATTCTTCTCCCCTGTTGTTTTGTACAATTTTTCCGTTTTCAGCGTGTTTTTGAATAAACTTTATACTTTTTTTCCAATTTTCCGCCATTTTTGTACAAAAACCCGGGCCATCGCCCGCAGAGATTGAACCGGCATCCCCAAAAACCCTATACTGAATCCGACATTCACATCCCTTGGAGGAAAACATGGCATACAGGAAGGTTGTAGTCGCAGGCGGCGGAGTTCTGGGCAGCCAGATCGCATTCCAGTCGGCATATTGCGGTTTCGATGTCACCATCTGGCTCAGGAGCGAAGGCTCCATCGGCAGGACGCAGCCGAAGCTGGACAAGCTGAAGGAAGAGTACGAGAAGATCATCGGAATCATGGACACTCCCGAGGGAAAGAACCCCGCGGTGTGGGCCAGGGGAATCGCCGACCAGGACACCTTCGACAAGGAAGAGTGCCTCGCGAAGGTCGAAAGCGCCTACAAGGGCCTGAAGCTCGAGCTTGACCTTCAGAAAGCAGTGGAGGACGCGGACCTGGTAATCGAGTCCATGGCCGAGGACGTGAAGGAGAAGATCGCCTTCTACGAGAAGATGAAGCCGTTCCTCCCGGAGAAGACCGTCGTGGTCACGAACTCCTCCACCCTCCTTCCCTCCACGTTTGCAAAACACACGGGAAGACCGGAGAAGTACCTCTCGCTCCATTTCGCCAACCACCTCTGGACTAACAACACCGCCGAGGTCATGGGCCATGAACTCACGGACAGGAAGTATTTCAACGAGCTGATGGATTTCGCCAACCAGATCAGGATGGTGGCCCTTCCGGTCCTCAAGGAAAAGAACGGATATCTTCTGAATTCCATGCTGGTTCCCTTCCTGCTCAGCGGCCTCGACCTGTTCGTCAACGGCGTCTCGGATCCGGAGAGCATCGACAAGGCCTGGAAGCTCGGCACCGGCGCACCGCGCGGACCGTTCGAGATTTTCGATGTGGTCGGACTCACGACCGCGCACCACATCGTGATGCAGTACCAGAAGGTCCCGGGACTCCTCAGCCCGCTTCTCAGGAAGATGATGATGCCCTACAACTTCAAGGGAATGGAAGCAGTCCTGAGCAGGTACATCAAGGAGAACAAGCTGGGACGCAGCACCGGCGAGGGATTCTACAAGTACAACTGAGAACAAATCTCAGCCTGGAAAGTGCGAACCATGCCTTTCAGGCTGAAAAAATCAGCCCGGAACATGCATACCATGAATCGACCCCAATTCATTGGAGCGGTTCGCGAAAGACTAGGTTGCCAATTTCCTGAAATCAACAGGAGAAAGGTAACCTAGTTTTTTTTTGAATTCTCTGGTTGTTGTACCAGTGAATGTAATCATCAATCAGTTTGATCATTCCGTCAACAGACAGAATCTCCTTCGACTGTCTGATTGTCTCCGATTTCATAAGTCCGAAGAAGTTCTCCATGCATGCGTT
>JAGABK010000140.1 GCA_017614625.1 Spirochaetales bacterium | reverse complement strand
CCTCGCAGCCGGAGCAGTTCCCGTGGCAGCCGCCGCTCTTGCGCCTGCGGCCGCGGACCAGAAACAGGACCACCGGCACCGCGATTGCAGCTATTATCAGGACATCCCAGATATTCATGCCGGCCTCCTCACATTATCGCAAGCCCGATGAGCCTGACGACAAGCGCCATGACCCATGCCAGGCCGCACTGCCAGAGCACCACGCAGAAGGCCCAGAAGCCTCCCAGCTCCCTCTTTATGGCAGCCACCGCAGCGACGCAGGGCGTGTAGATCAGGCTGAAGACCAGCATGCACGAAGCAGCGAGCGAACCGAGCGATGTCACTCCGCCGGGGAACAGCGTCTGCATGACGGACACAACGCTCTCCTTGGCCAGGAAGCCGCTGATGAGAGATGTCACTATCCTCCAGTCTCCGAGCCCTATCGGCCTCATGATGGGAACCAGAATACCCGAGATCGAAGCCAGCATGCTGGCGTGCGAATCGGCCACAAGATTGAACCTGAAGTCGAAGCTCTTGAGGAACCAGACCACCAGGGTGGCGATCAGGATGATGGAGAAAGCCCTGTGCAGGAAGTCCTTGGACTTCTCCCACAGAAGCTGCGCCACGTTCCTGGGACTGGGCATGCGGTAGTTGGGAAGCTCCATGACGAACGGAACGGCCTCTCCCTTGAAGATCGTCCCCTTGAAGAGGAACGCGGCAAGGATTCCGGTCAGGATTCCCAGAAGGTACAGGCCCGTTATGATCAGCCAGCTCCAGCGGGGGAAGAAGGCGTTGACGAAGAAGCCGTAGATGGGAAGCTTGGCCGTGCAGGACATGAACGGCGTCAGCAGGATCGTCATGCGTCTGTCGCGGTCGCTGGGAAGCGTCCTCGTGGACATGACGGCCGGCACCGTGCAGCCGAAACCTATGAGCATGGGCACGATGCTGCGTCCGGAAAGGCCTATCTTCCTGAGAAGCTTGTCCATGACGAAGGCCACGCGGGCGATGTATCCGCTGTCCTCCAGAAGCGACAGGAAGAAGAACAGCAGCACTATGACGGGCAGGAAGCTCACCACGGTTCCCACGCCCTCGAAGATTCCCTCAAGAACAAGGCGCCGGATGGCCTGGTTCACTTTCGCTGCCGCCATTGCGCGCCCGGCCAGTCCTTTCAGGCCGTCGATTCCCATCGCAAGCAGATTCTGCAGGAACGGGCCCACGACGAAGAACGTCAGCAGGAAAACCAGCGCCATGATGGCGATGAAGACCGGGATGGCCGTGTACTTTCCGGTGAGGATGCGGTCGATCTTCTGGCTGCGGATGTGCTCGCGGCTCTCGTGCGGCTTGGAGACGCAGCTCTCGCACACCTTCCTGATGAACGAGAACCTCATGTCCGCAATGGCCGCGCTGTGGTCCAGCCCCCTTTCCTTCTCCATCTGGAGGATGATGTGCTCCAGCATCTCTTTCTCGTTCTCGTCCAGGCCCAGCTTCTTGGCGATCAGCCTGTCGCCTTCCAGAAGCTTTCCGGAAGCGAACTTCAGCGGCAGCCCGGAGGCCGTGCAGTGGTCCTCTATCAGATGCCTGACCGCGTGCAGGGCCCTGTGCACCGCGCCGCCGTTCTCGTCGGCGTCGCAGAAATCCTGATGGACCGGGCACTCCTGGTATCTGGCCACGTGCAGCGCGTGCCTGACAAGCTCGTCGACGCCCTCGTTCTTGGCCGCCGAGATGGGGACCACCGGAACGCCCAGCATGTCCTCCATGAGGTTGATGTCCACGGACCCGCCGTTCAGGCGGACCTCGTCCATCATGTTCAGGGCAACGACCATGGGCACGTTCATCTCGAGAAGCTGCATGGTCAGATACAGGTTGCGTTCTATGTTCGTCGCATCGACGATGTTGATGATGGCGGTGGGCTTCTCGTTCAGGACGAAGTTCCTGGAGACAAGCTCCTCGCTCGAATAAGGCGACATGGAATATATGCCCGGAAGGTCGGTTATGAGCGTGTTCTCATAGCCCCTGATGGCACCGTCCTTGCGGTCCACCGTGACTCCGGGGAAGTTGCCCACATGCTGGTTCGACCCCGTGAGCTGGTTGAAGAGCGTGGTCTTTCCGCTGTTCTGGTTGCCCACCAGAGCGAATGTGAGCTGAGTCCCCTCCGGAAGCGGGTTTCCCGTTCCCTTGGGATGGAACTTTCCTTCCTCTCCGAGACCCGGATGCTCTATGGTCTTCTTCTGCACCTGTTCCTGGCCGGCCCTGCGCTCGTCGCTGAGCAGCGAGACCCCGATCCTGGCGGCGTCGGCCAGCCTGAGCGTCAGCTCGTAGCCGTGGATCCTCAGCTCCACGGGATCGCCCATGGGGGCGTGCTTGATCATTGTCACCGATGCTCCGGGAATCATGCCCATGTCCAGGAAATGCTGGCGGAGAGCGCCCTCACCGCCTACGGAAAGGATTTCGGCGCACTGCCCCGGCTTCAGTTCATTCAACTTCATGTAATTGTCTTGTCCTATAATGGTTAAATGTATCTAACCAAACGCTAGTGCATTTTCCTGAAAATGTCAACGAGTATCGCTCAGATTCCGAAAACTCTCTCTGCAGTCCTATGGAAGATGTCCTCGTACTCGGCGTCGGTCAGCTTCAGAGCCAGCATCGAATCCAGCTCCGGCCTGACGTCCCACATGGGGAAGTCGGAACCGAACATGACCTTCTCCGAGCCGTAGGTCCTGATGTAGCGCGTGACCTTCACAGGGTCAGGCACCCAGAAGAAAGTGGATGAGGTGTCCACGAAGAAATTGTCGTAGCCGTGCAGCCTCTCCGTAGCCTCGTCCCAGACGGACCATCCGCCGTAATGGGCTCCGATGAACGTCGTGTGCGGGAAAAGCCTCAGGACCCTCTCCATCCTGTCGGGATTGGAGAAGTCGTACCGCTTGTCCCCTGTGTGCAGGAGGACCGGGATCCTGCCTGTGCAGGCCTCGTACAGCGGGAACAGCCTGCTGTCGTCCAGGGCGCACCCCTGCGTGTCGGGATGCACCTTCACTCCCCTGAGACCCAGCGCTATGACCGAATCGACCACCTGCCCCATGTCCGGAACGTCCTGATGCACCGTCCCCAGCCCGGTGAAGAAACCCTCTCCGCCGTCCACGATGGACGCGATGAATCTGTTGATGCTGTCCACCTGCGACTGCTTCGTGGCCACAGAGAAGATCACCGCATGGTCCACGCCCTTTTGGGGCCACAGCTGCCTGACGCTGGCCGGAAGGCCGTCCTGGAAGCTGCCGACCCCGTCGTAGAAGTCAGACACCATCTTGACGGCCTTGGCCGCTATGGCCTGAGGATATACATGGCAGTGGCTGTCGATTACTCTCATCTTTTACGGTTCAACCGACGTACGAATATCCCGCGTCGATCGCCTTGAGGTTCATCCCGTACATCTCCGGATGCTTGGCCGAGACGACCTTCTTCAGCGCCTCCTCGAGATACGCCCTCGAGATGGCCGGACAATCCTTCAGGACCTTTCCCAGCAGGACGATGTTGGCAAGGTTGCCCGCACCCATGTCCTGCGCGATCCTGGTCGAGGGAATGTAGAAGGCAGAAACGTCAGTGCGCTTGACCTTGCGCTCGATCAAAGTCGAATCCACGAAGATCATTCCGCCCGGCTTGACCGTGCTCTCGTACTTGTCCAGCGACGGAAGGTTCATGACGATCAGCACATCCGGATGGTCGATGATGGGAGATCCCACAGGCTCGTCGCTGATGGTGACCGAGCAGGAGGCCGTGCCTCCGCGCATCTCGGG
>JAGABK010000139.1 GCA_017614625.1 Spirochaetales bacterium | reverse complement strand
GTCTCGCTCGCGTTCCCGCTGCAGATGCTCTGCGCCTCCTTCGCGGTCGGAACCGGCGTGGGCGTGTGCTCTGTGGTATCCAGAAGGCTGGGCGAGAAGAGGCCGGGCGAGGCCCTTGACGCTGCCCAGAGCGGATTCTCCATCGAGATGTGCTTCATGTTCCTGTTCATGGCGATTGGACTGCTTCTATCCAAGCCCTTCGTCCGCCTGTACACATCGGACCCCGAGCTCGTGGAGATGACCACCTCGTACCTGAGGATCTGCATGATCATCTCGCTCGGCATGTTCATGAACATCTTCTGCGAGAAGGTCCTCCAGTCGACCGGCGACACCATCCACCCGATGATAATCCAGGCCAGCGGCGCCATATTCAACATAATCTTCGACCCGATCCTGATCTTCGGCCGCCTTGGTTTCCCGGCCATGGGAGTCCGCGGCGCCGCGTACGCCACCGTCGCCGGCCAGCTTTTCGCCATGGTCATGGGCATCGTCTTCCTGAAGAGGAACAGGTACGTGAGCATCAAGCTCCTGAGGCTCCATTTCAACAGGGACAGCGTCAGGGACATCATGGAGGTCGGAATCCCGTCCATCATCATGCAGGGCATCGGAACCGTCATGACAAGCCTCATGAACGCCATCCTGATAGTCTACGACGTCCTGGCCACCACCGTCTTCGGGGTCTACTTCAAGCTACAGTCCTTCGTCTTCCTTCCTGTCTTCGGAATGAACAGCGGCGTCATGCCGGTCCTGGGCTACAACTACGGTGCCAAGAACCGCGTCCGCATGATGAAGGCCCTGAAGCTCGGCATCCTGTGGGCCTTCCTCTTCATGACGTTCGGCGCCGTCATCTTCTTCGTCTTCCCCGACCAGCTCCTGGGGCTCTTCAACGCCTCTCCCGCGCTCAGGTCGATAGGCGAGGTCGCCCTCCGACGCATCTGCATCACGTTCCCGCTGGCCGCCATCTCCATCATGCTTGGCTCCATGTTCTCGGCGATGGGCGACGGCTACATCAGCATGATCACCTCGTTCGTCAGACAGCTTGTCTTCCTGATCCCGTGTGCCTGGCTCTTCGGAAAGCTGTTCGGTCTGGACGCGATCTGGTTCGCCTTCCTGGTGGCCGAGTTCGTCGCGCTGGTCATAACACTGGTGTTCTTCAAGAAGGAACTGAGGAAACTGGATTTCTGATCATTCATGGGCAATGATGACACTCATGCCGATGATGACAATCATGACACTCATGGCAATGATGACACTGATGAAGCGGCATACGGGAGTCGACGCTGCGCTACCCCGCCTTCGCTGAAAACGCCTTGCCCGTGGCGTTTTCCCGGCTGCGCCGTCGCTCGTTCCGACTCCCGCATTCCTCAACAAAAAAACCCATGAACCATAAAGGCCCATGGGCTTTTTTAAGCGGCATACGGGAGTCGGACCCGCCTCACAAGCTTGGGAAGCTCGTGCACTACCGATGTGCTAATGCCGCAAGTGTTTTGGATTGTACACCTTTTTCAGCGGCTTGTGAAGTTGGCTGTCAGGCTCTCGAAGAAGTCCAGGACCGCGATCTTGGCCGGTCCGAAATTGACGTAGAGGAAGTAGAGGACCGTCTCCTTGAAGCCCTCCGGCTCGGCCTCGGAAACCGCCACGGAGTCCTCGCTGTATGAGGCGTTCTCCAGGTCGTAGCCGTAGCGGCGGGCAGTCATCGTGCGGCTGAACTCTCCCATGTCCCAATCAGAGGGGTGGTATACGGACTCCAGTGCCTCTTCCTCGTCATCCGGAAGGGAAGGGAAGAAATCAAGGCCGGTTATCTTCTCCACATCGTCGACAGACATTGCAAAGTTGCGCAGGCTTCCCTTGTCGTCCTGGGCCATGACGAAGCCTATGGCCTTTTTCTCGGATCCGTAGTAGTCGAGGATCACCTTGTAGAACCTCAGCGGAACGGAGACCTTGTTGGCGCCTATGGTCTTGTACGGACCGTCGGTCAGCACGGGGCCGGTGACCACGCAGATCTCCTGGTTCTGGGCCGCGAAGGTGCGCACGGCGGACTCAAGGTTGAGCCAGATTCCGGCGTTGAACGCATGCGTCTGCGGGCTCATGTTGGAGAGGTAGAACGAATCGTCCATGGCCTTGGCGGACCAGCTCTGGTCGGCGGCGGGGCAGAGGTGTCCGCGGTCGTAGCCGGAGCCCTTGTAGTCGGCAAGCGTGGCGCTGCCGGTGGGGATGGACGGGTCCTCGCGGAAGTTGTCGTTGCGGTCCTCCTCGCCGCTGAAGACCTCGTCGGCCGTAAGCAGGTAGGCCACCCAGTAAGGTTGCTCGTGCTCCTCGCTGTAGCACAGGGTGTAGCCGGTGTGCTGGACCACAATGTCGGATGAAGTGTAGGCCGGTATGGCCATCTCCTCGGAGACCGATGCGAACGAGAGGGATGCCTTGCCCAGCGGGTTCGTAGTGGGCGTGAGGATGAAGACCGCGACCACTATGGCGAGAATCAGGAGTATCCACAGGACGGGGTGCCGCTTCACCGATTTCTTCACCGTCTTTTTCACGGCTCTCTTTGCCTCGGTTTTCACGTTCTCGGGTATCTTCTTGGATTGCTTGTCCATTGTCAGTCCTTTTCGGAAGTCTTGAATTTCAGCACGGCCAGAGCGCTGAGCGTTATGCAGACCACAGCCTGCAGAAGCAGCGCCGGTCCCGGTCCGGCGTCATGGGTGAACACCGCGTTGGTCCTCAGGGCCGCGTCGGGGTAGGTGAAGAACCATGCGTTGACCAGGTTGTTCGCTATATGGATCCCCAGAGGAGCCTCGATTCCTCCCGTGGCCATGTAGACCGCCATGAGGGAGAAGCCCATGATGAAGTAGAACACGTATGCGTAGACGAAGCCCTTGGAGGCCGTCTCGGGATTCTGGAAGTGGAAGGCCATGAAGACAAGTCCGGAGGCAAGGCAGTAGAGGATCCTGCGCTTCGGATCGGTCTCGATCTCATCTTTAACGAAATAGGCTATGTAGGCGCGGCAGAGAAGCTCCTCCAGGACTCCGGCCAGGACAACCACCACTAGGCTCAGGAGAAAGTCCAGCGGCCATCCCGCCTGCAGCGAGAAGGAGAAGCTCTTCGGAGAAATCGCCTTCCATATGAACGTGGTTCCCAGACCCAGGACGAACATGGTCCCGAAACCGAGAAAAAGGTTCCTCGGGGAGAAGGACCGTCCAGACCAGAAAAGCCTGATAAGCGGGAACTTCAGGAAGTATTTCACGACTATCAGCGCCACCGCCAGGAAGACGGTGTAGCTTATTATGTTGAGCGCAAGGACCATCCTGTAGCCCGAGGCCTGCGCGGGCATCGCCAGCGACAGGGCAAGGAAGAGGATGACGATGAGAGGAAGGCCGAAGACCCATTTGACCAGACGGCTCATCTCCTCTTTCCTGTATATGCTCATATCTTGTGCCTTTTCATGTAGATGATGGTCCCGACACCGCCTCCGGCCAGGACAATTCCACCGTCATTGATTTTCCGGGCTATCGTTTCAGCATCCGCTTCGTTCTGCATCGCCATGCTAAGACTCGGCGCGCAGCCGATTCTGGAGCAGAGGATCTCGACGATCTTCAGCGCATGGTACGGCTTTCCGTCGCAGACGCAGACGGAGAACATGTACTGCATGCCATCCAGGTCGCGGCTTCCGAGAACGTCGGAAATGAACGTCTTCACATCCGCCGGGATTCCCTTGTCCTCGCGTCCGAACACGAGGCCCAGGTTCTCGAGATCCCCGAGAGAGGAGGGGTCGGCGATCACGGATCCCATGTCCAGGATCTCGTACTCTCCGAGCTTCTCCGCTATCAGGCGGGCCCGGTCCCTGCAATCAGGTGTTGAAACTATCTTGAACATTCCGTTCTCCTGTCGTGTTGATTCCGCTGAACCGTCTGAAGAAACCGGGGAAGGTCTCGTCGACGCAGGCGCAGTCCTTTATGGTCAGGCTGCCCCTGCACCTGAGGGATGCCACCGCCATCGCCATGGCCGTCCTCGGGTCGCCGAAGCTGTTGACCTTCACATCCCCCGCAAACGAATCCGTCGGGAACACGACCATTGAATCATGAAGGACGCGCACTTGTCCACCCAGTGTGCGGATTCCGTCGGCAATCGACGACGTCCTTTCCTTGGTTCCCTTGACTATTCCCTGGCCGATGTTCGAAAGGGTCACCGGCCCGGATGCGAAGCACGATGTCACCGCCAGCGCCGGAAGCAGGTCCGGGGTGTCACCCAGGTCTATGTCCATGGCCTTGAGGCGCGAGGGTCCGGTGAGGGTTACGCTGTTGTGCTGTATGCTGACCGAGCATCCCATGTCCGAGAGGATGTTCAGTATCTTCCTGTCTGCCTGCGAGCTGTCCGCATCGATTCCCGTGACGGTTACCGTGCCGGCGGTTATTGCCGCGGCGCAGAAGAAGAAAGCCGCCAGCGAGAAGTCGCCGTTCATGTCCCTCTCGAAGGGCCTGTAGCTCTGTCCGCCCTTGATGGTGTAGCGACGCATGTCGTTGTCGCGGAAGAAATGGATGTTCTGGTTCTCCATCCAGATCTCGGTCATGCGGACGGCCGTCTTCTCCTTCAGAAGATGCACGTCTATGGTGGTGTCTGTCCTGGCAAGCGGCGCTGCCAGAAGCAGGGCGGTCAGATACTGGCCCGTGACGCACCTGATGCTGGTGTGTCCTCCGAAAAGCGGTCCGTGGATGCCGTACGGGGCGAACTCGACCTTCGTGTCCGTCTTTGCACCAAGGTCGGCGAGGCTGCTCAGAAGCGCCCTGGCGGGACGTTTTTCCAGCGATTCGTCGCCGGTGAACTTCAGGTACGTGTCCAGCGTGGAGCCCAGCGCCGTGGCGAAGAAGAGCGTGGTTCCGCTGTTGCGGCAGTTGACCTCGAGAGAGCCTTCCGGAGACAGGTCGGAGGAGTCTATCGTGATGGTGTCGTCGGCGTATTCTATGCGCGCTC
>JAGABK010000138.1 GCA_017614625.1 Spirochaetales bacterium | reverse complement strand
GCCCGAGCTGGTCACTGCAATCACTTCGCTTGCCAAGGGCCACTCTTCCCTCTCTCTGGGAAATATCGTAGGTGCGAACCTGTTCAACCTGGTGCTCGTCAGCGGAACGGCAATGACAATCAATCCGTTCACCATCCCGACGGACAAGGTCATAGCGGGACACAACGCCTCACTGGTGCTGGATGTCCCGCTCATGCTCTTCGTAATGGCGTTCATGACGGTCCCGGCCCTGTGCACGAAGAAGCTCAGGCGCTACCAGGGCATAGTGCTGCTTCTGGTCTACTTCGCCTACATCGCGTTCCAGTTCTTCGCCTGAGTTCAGACCAATCCGTTCTGGTTGTCCAGTATGAACTGGATGTATGCCTTGGCACCTATTGCCATGGCGGCCTCATCTACCATGAAGTCGTTCGCATGGAGGGCCTTGAAGCTTCCTATCGTCTCGTTCCTGATGCCGAGCCTGAAGTAGCACGATGGCCTGGTTCTTGAGAAATATGAGAAATCTTCGCTGGTGATGTCCAATTCGGCCTCTATTGCGTTCTCCTCGCCCACGACCTTGGCATGGGATTTATGCACGGCCGCGCAGACCTTGGCGTCGTTGAACATGGCAGGATAATTGATCTTGGCATCGACCTTCGCAGACCCTCCCATCTCCTTGGCGCTGTTGTTCGCGAGGGTCCTGATCTTGCCCTCGATGAAATCGTTCGTCTCGTCGCTGAAGGTGCGCAGGGTCATCTTGATCACGGCACGGTCGGACACCACGTTGAAGTTGTCGCTGCTGGTGTGGAGCGAGCACACCGACGAGGCCACGACCTCCGCCGGACTGACCTGGCGCGTCAGGACGTACTGGTAGTCGTTGATGAACTTCACCGCCATGGCCAGGGCGTCGGCCCCTCCCTCCGGATGGGTGGCGTGGCTCGAGCGGCCGGAGAACTCGATGGTGATGGGGTTGCTGTTGGACGAGCACGGGCCCACGTGGATTCCCAGGATGCCGGTGTCGTAATGCGGGTCCACATGGCAGCCGAGCACCACGTCCACATCGTCAAGCACACCGTCGTCGCACATCATCTTGGCGCCGCTTCTCTTGTCGAAGGCCGATTCCTCGGAGGCCTGGAACAGCAGCTTCACCCTGCAGGCAAGACTTCCCTCAAGGCGCTTGAGCACCTTGGCAAGTCCCATGAGCATCGCAGTGTGGGCATCGTGTCCGCAGGCGTGCATGACCCCTTCGCGCTTTGAGGCGAACGGAAGGCCTGTGCACTCCTTCACCGGAAGGGCGTCCATGTCGGCCCTGACGGCGATGGTGAACGGACGGTTGCCGTCCTTGGACACGAGGTCCTTGTTGATATAAGCGGTCAGGCTGGAAAGCCCGTAGCTGTCGGTGTAAGGCACCCCGGCCTTGTCCAGTTCGGACTTGATGAACTTCAAGGTCTCGGGCAGGTCGAAGCCTCCCTCGGGCCAGCTGTGTATGGTCCTTCTGCAGTCGATCATGAACTGCTCGTCTTCCTTTGTCAGAATGTCGTTGGCAAGCATGGCTGCTCCTTTGTCTCGTTTTGCTCAAACTGTAAGATTATGCAGAAATTTTTTCAAGTCAAAATTCAGAAAAAATGTAAAAAATATAAGGAAATTATCCGAAATATTCCAAAATCCGTATTTTTTCCGCATTTTTATTCTTGACAGTATTCGGTCAAAATCATATTTTATGCATAAGCCTGCACATCGCGGGCATGGAGGAAACATGGACAAGAGTTCAATCGACGCGAAATTCCACGGAAAGAACTTCCTGAAGCTCCTGGACTTCACGTCGGAAGACATCGGATACCTTCTCGACCTGTCGGCCAAGCTCAAGGCGGAGAAGAAGGCCGGCATCGCGCACCGCATGCACGAGGGCAAGAACGTGGCCCTTCTTTTCGAGAAGACAAGCACACGCACACGCTGCGCGTTCGAAGTGGCCGCCGCCGACCTCGGAATGAACGCGGTCTACCTCGACCCCTCCGGATCCCAGATGGGAAAGAAGGAGAGCATCGAGGATACGGCAAAGGTCCTCGGCAGGATGTTCGACGGAATCGAGTACCGCGGATTCGGACAGGACCTCGTCGAGACGCTGGCCAAGTACGCAGGCGTTCCGGTATGGAACGGACTGACCAATGAGTTCCACCCCACCCAGATCCTCGCCGACCTGCTTACCATCCAGGAGCATCTCGGAGGCCTGAAAGGCAAGAAGCTCGTCTACATGGGCGATGCGAGATACAACATGGGCAACTCCCTCATGGTCGGATGCGCCAAGATGGGAATGGATTTCGTCGCATGCTCTGCAAGGCAGTACTTCCCCGCAGAGGCCCTGGTCAAGGAATGCCAGGCAATAGCGAAGAAGACCGGAGCCACGCTCTCGTTCATCACCGACCCCATGAAGGCCACGAAGGACGCCGATGTCATCTACACCGATGTCTGGGTCTCGATGGGCGAGCCCGCGGAGGTCTGGGAGCAGAGGATCAATGACCTGCTCCCCTACCGCGTGACGAGCGACATCATGGAGAACGCAGGTCCGCAGTGCATCTTCATGCATTGCCTCCCGTCCTTCCATGACCTGAACACCACGATCGGAAAGGACATCAACGAGAAGTTCGGACTGGACTGCATGGAGGTCACGGACGAGGTCTTCAACAGCCCGCAGTCGGTGGTCTTCGACGAGGCCGAGAACAGGATGCATACAATCAAGGCGGTCATGGCCGCGACATTATAAGGAGAATCATCATGGATAAGAAAGAAATAAAGAAGGTCGTTCTGGCATATTCGGGCGGATTGGACACATCGATCATCATCCCCTGGCTCAAGGAGAACTACAACAATCCCGAGATCATCGCCGTGGCGGGAAACGTCGGTCAGGCCGACGAGCTTGACGGACTGGAGGAGAAGGCCCTGAAGACCGGAGCCTCCAAGCTCATCATCGCCGACCTCGTGGACGAGATGGTCGACGACGTCATCATCCCGTCGCTGAAGATGGACGCCAAGTATGAGACATACCTGCTCGGAACGGCCTTCGCAAGACCCATCATCGGAAAGAAGCTCGCAGAGATCGCCCTGGCCGAAGGCGCGGACGCAATCGCCCACGGCGCGACCGGAAAGGGAAACGACCAGGTCAGGTTCGAGCTGGCCATCAAGCGCTTCGCACCGGGCATGAAGATCATCGCCCCGTGGAGGGAATGGGACATCAAGTCCAGGGAGGAGGAGATCGACTACGCCGAGGCGCACAACGTCCCCCTCAAGATCTCAAGGGAGACCAACTACTCCAAGGACAAGAACCTCTGGCATCTGAGCCACGAAGGCCTGGACCTCGAGGATCCGGCCAACGAG
>JAGABK010000137.1 GCA_017614625.1 Spirochaetales bacterium | reverse complement strand
TTCTACCGCAGGTTCTTCAGCCAGCAGTTCAAGCGCTCCTGCCTGCCCGACGGACCCAAGATCGGATCGGTGGCGCTTTCTCCCAGGGGGGACTGGAAGATGCCCAGCGACGCGTGCGTGAGGATATGGCAGAGCGAGCTCGAGAACTCGCTTGAGTGAAATTCGCAGGATTTTTTTTACTTTTTTCGGTAATTTGTAACCTTGCGTCCTGCGGATTGTTATGTTAGTGTTCGTAGATGAACGGAAAACAAGAAAACAATTGGTCCGGAAACGGCCTATAGGAGAAAAGAAAATGAAGAAAGTTATCATCGTAATGCTTATCGCTCTGATCATCCCCGCATGCATCTTCGCAGGCAGAGGACTCTTCGATCTCACTCTCGGCGCAGCGGCTTCAACGACCTACACACCGAAGATGATCAAGGAAGGCGCACTTGAGAACTTCAAGTTCGGCGACATCACATGGGGACTCGACACAGAGATCAAGATCGCATTCGCAGCAGTTGATGCCAAGGTCATGTATGCTCCCGAAGCAAAGGCCATCTACGGAAACGTTTCCGCAAACCTCGCTCTGGACATCTTCTTCGTCAGAGTCAAGGCCGGTCTCGGATATGAGTACACCTACGACATCGATGACAAGACAATGTGGTATGGAAACTGCAACAACGCAGTTACGTCATTCGACGATTTCAAGGATGCCGCATTCGACATCAACGTCGGAGTCGACTTCCTTCTCGGCGACCTGACGATCGGTGCATACGCAAACCTGCCCACATCCACAACGATTGCCAACGGCGACTGGGCCGGAGTCTTCAACAATGCCAAGGAGCATTGGGAAGATGCACAGATCGGTCTCGTCGTAGGAATCGCACTTCTGTAATCGACAGATCGACAGTACAAAGCTGCATGGTTTCCGTGCAGCTTTTTTTTTGCTATAATCGGGATGACGGAGGGTGAACATGTCCAAAGGCACACGTAAGCTGACAGGTTTTCTATGGGCCATGCTGCTGGCGATTATCAGCTTCTTCGTCATCTACATCTTCTTCCAGGACGTGTCTCTCAAGGCCTTCGGCGTGAGCATGAAGCATCCTGAGAAGATCGGCCAGATCGTCTCCGACGCGGTCAAGAACACAACGGACAAGGTCGCCGGAGCCGTTTCCGAAGCGGTCGACAAGGTGGTTGACAAGACCGCCGACAAGGCCGCCGAGATGGTCGCCTCCTCACTGGAGGAATCCCTTGACCCCGAGAAGCTTGCCGAGAGCGTGGATCTTGAGGGCGTGGACCTTGAGAACGTTTCCGGCGCAGCGGAATGATGGCATCAGATGTCGGACAGGAAGAGAGTATTCATAGTTGACGGCTACGGCCAGATCTACCGTTCGTATTTCGCTTTCATGAGCAATCCCCTGAGAGACAGGGAAGGCAACAACGTCTCGGCAGTGTTCGGCTTCTTCAACACCATCATGAGCCTCGTCAGGCAGTACAATCCCGAATATCTCGTCGTGGCCCTGGACAGCAGGGGAAAGACCTTCCGCCACGAGCTCTACGACCAGTACAAGGCCAACAGGGAGAAGACTCCCGAGGACCTGCACGCGCAGATCCCGGTCATCAAGTCGTTCCTCGACGGCATGCACATCCCCCATTTCGAACGGCAGGGCATGGAGGCCGACGACATCATAGCCACAATCGCCAGGAAGGCCTCTTCAGAGGGCCTGGACACCGTCATGGTCACAGGCGACAAGGACCTTCTGCAGCTGGTCCGGGGCGATGTCTTCGCGCTCAGGCCGCCGCGCAAGGGCGAGAAGGACTACTGGCTGTGCGATGCTGAAGGCGTTCTGCAGCTCTTCGGCGTCAGGCCTGACCAGATAGTGGACTACCTCACCATCCTGGGCGACAGTTCGGACAATGTCCCCGGAATCAACGGAATAGGCGAGAAGGGAGCCGTGAAGCTTCTTTCCGAATACGGGACGCTGGACAAGGTCTACGAGAACATCGCCGCCCTTCCCAAGGGGACTGCGGCCAAGCTCGAGGCCGCCAGGGACCACATAGCGCTCTCGCACGAGCTTGTCATGCTCAAGGACGATGTCTTCGACGACTCCGAGATCGTGTTCTCCGAGTTCGAGACATCCGCCATAGACTGGAACGCAGGCGTGCCGCTGTTCAACGGGATCGGGTCTTCCCATCTCGCCAGGGCAGCCGAGAAGCTTGTCCCCGCCGGCAGATTTACTCTGACGGCCGATGTCGAAGACGCAGCTCCTGCCGCGTCGCAGGAAGAAGCTGGTGATAAGGCTTCCCTTGTGGAGCAGACGGACGAGGCGGGTCTGGATTCCTACCTTTCCGGCCTTGCTGACGGCACTTCGGTCTATGTGAAGGTCGGGACCTCCGGCGACGACGACATGAAGGCGAAGCCGCTTTCAATAGAAATCAGTTCAGACGGAAGGAAAGGCCTCAGCGCAAAGTGGTCGGACGGGGTCCTTAAGACATTGACAGAGAATCTGCCCAGGCTGGGCATTGCAGGCTACAACCTCAAGAGCCTGATGAAGATCCTGGGACGCCAGGGAATCGAAAAGCTCGACCTGCGCTTCGACACCATGCTGGCGCAGTGGCTCCTTGAAACCTCGCGCACGAAGTTCGACGAACCGGACTGCTGCGAAGGCTTCGCAGGCATCGCGGATCTGGAGCGCAGGCTCAGGGAGAAGGGCCTTTACGGCATCTTCTCCGACATGGAGATGCCTCTGTGCAGGATCCTCGGCGGAATGGAGATGAGGGGCATAGCCCTGGACACCTCCGTACTTGCGGCTTTCGGCGCGGAGCTTGAGAAGAGCGTCACGACAATACAGAACGACATCTACACCCTCTGCGGACATGAGTTCAACCTCAATTCGCCCAAGCAGCTGCAGGAGGTGCTTTTCGTGGAGCGAAACCTCCCGACCGGAAAGAAGACCATGTCGGGCTTCTCGACGGATTCGGACGTGCTGGAGAACCTCGCCATGACGACCGAGGACCCGGTTCCGGTGCTTCTCCTGAAGTTCAGGATGCTCAGCAAGCTGCTGGGAACATACGTCAACGCGCTTCCCGGCCTGATAAACGGGGAGACCGGTCGTGTGCACACGACGTTCCTGCAGACCGGAACGGCCACGGGAAGGCTCTCCAGCAAGAACCCCAACCTGCAGAACATCCCCATCAGGACGGACGAGGGACGCAGGATCAGGGACGCCTTCGTTCCCGGAGAGGGCTGCGTGCTCATGTCTGCCGACTACTCGCAGATCGAGCTTGTGGTCCTTGCCCATGTCACGGGCGATGCCAACCTGCGCAAGGCCTTCATAAACGGCGAGGACGTGCACCGCGAGACGGCTGCAATGATATTCGGGATCTTCCCGGAGATGGTGACGCCGGACCAGCGCAGGACGGCCAAGACAATCAACTTCGGAATCATGTACGGAATGTCGGCCTTCAGGCTGGCGCACGACATAGGAATCAGCAGGAACGACGCAAAGCGCTTCATCGACAGGTACTTCGAGCAGTACAGCGGCGTGAGCTCGTTCATTGAGAAGACCAAGGCCCGGGCAGCGCAGGACGGCTACGTGAAGACCCTGATGGGACACATCCGCTACATCCCCGAGATGAAGAGCTCCAACAAGACTGTTCTGGCGGCCGCCGAGCGCGCCGCGGTGAACACAGTCATACAGGGAACCGCCGCCGAGATCATGAAGAACGCCATGATATCCCTCTCAAGGGAGATGGAGGAGAAGGGCGTGCGCTCGCGCATGCTGCTCCAGGTCCATGACGAGGTGATCTTCGAGGTTCCCGAGGACGAGGTGGATCTGATGAAGGACCTCGTCAGGCGCTGCATGGAAGGAGCCTGCGCCCTCAGCGTTCCCCTCAGGGTGGGAATCGAGACAGGCCGCAGCTGGGGAGAGATGCACTGATGGTCATAGGTCTCACCGGAAAAAGCTGCAGCGGAAAGAACTACGTGGGTGACATGCTGACACAGGAAGGCTTTCTGGTATGGGATGCCGACAGGATGTGCCACGATGGCCTGATAGAGAACAAAGATGCGATTATTTCGCTGTTCGGTGAGAAAGCAGGCACCGAAAAGGACGGAGTCTTCGTTCCCGACAGACGGGAGATCGGACGCATGGTCTTCGCGGATCCCGCCAAAAGGACTGCCCTGGAGGGAGTCCTTTATCCGTGGCTGGAGAAGAAGGTGCTTCAGTGGAAGAAGGCCAACCCGGACGGGGTGCTTTTCCTCAACGGGGCTCTCCTGTACAGGGCGGGTTTCTCACGCATCGGAGACTGCGTCATCTACGTGGACGCGGACTACGAAGTGCGCCTCGGGCGGGCCATGAAACGGGACGGTGTTTCCAGGGAGGTTTTCGACCTCAGGGAGAAGGCCCAGGAGGATGTCGACTACCGCAAAGTGTCCTACGGACTGCCGCTTTACATCGTGGCGAATAATGAATTCAATCTCGAGAATCTTCGTCGACAGGTATTCAACATCTGTGATAGAATTGGTATATTGAAAGGTAATCGAGACTGAGAGGTTGAATCAAAGTGAAGAAGAATAAACTTATCTTGCTTACGGTGCTCATCATTCTGGTTCTTTACTGCGGAGTCGTGATCTTCGTCACGAAACCCGATTCATTTGCATACAGCGCCGTCTTCGGCGATGCCCAGGGCAGGGTAACCGTTCCCACATCGGAACAGGCGGAAGCCCAGGCCAAGGCCGAAAGGGATGCTCTTCTTGCCGAGATGGAGCGCATAGCCTCCGAGAAGGCAGGCGCAGCAGCCGACGCAGCAGTCGAAAAGGCTGTCGCACAGGCCGACCAGAACGCCGCCAAGGCTATCGACGAGGCGATGGCGAAGGCAGTGGCACAGGCTGACGAGAATGCCGCCAAGGCCATAAACGAAGCCGTTTCCAAGGCAATGGCCGATGCAACCGAAAGTGTCTCGAAGGCAATCGACGCCGCAATCGACGATGCAGTGGCCAAGGCCGCCGACAGCGTCTCCACGATGATAGACAAGGCAGTCGACGAAGCTGTCGAGAAGGCAGTCGCCGAGGCCAACGAGAACATGGGCAAGGCGATCGACGAGGCCATCACAGAGGCTGAGAAGAACATGGGCAAGGCGATCGACGAGTCCGTCGCGGAAGCCGAGGCCGAGATCAACGCCAAGGTCAAGGATGCCATCGCCAAGGCAATCGAGGGCATGGACATCCAGGCCGTCATCGACGCAGCGGCAGACGGAATCATCGAAAAGGCCGTCGCCAAGTCGATCCAGGAGTTCGAGGCGAAGATGGATTCCTACATCCCGCAGATCTCCTCCGCAGTCGCCAAGGACCTTCTCCAGTACGAGGACCAGTTCGCCCAGGAGATGTACGCCAAGTACAAGGACCAGCTTGTGGACCTGATTGTGGACGAGCTTCTCGGCAGGATCGAGAGCAGCGCTTCCGAGGCTGCTCCTGCTGCGGATGCCAAGGCAGAGACTGCAGCTCCCGCCGACATGAGCAAGGAAGAGTACGACGCGAAGAGAAAGGAAATAAAGGATGCGGAGCTGAAGAAGATCCTCGATCAGCTTCAGAACTGAGGATCCTCGACGATCCTGGTTCCGCCTTCAGGGGTCCTGAACTGCCAGGACCCTTTTTCTTTGTCCGGAGAGCTGATTATGTAGCTTCCGCAGAGCGGAACCTTGCCGCCGCCGTCGGGAAGGTCCGCGGCGTAGACGGGCATGGCCAGGCCTGAAAGGCGGCGTCTGAGCTCACGCTCGATCTCCATGCCACGTTTGAGCGGAACCCTGAAGCCGGATGTGCCGCTGACCATGTCGCCCTGGAAAAGGTAGTAGGGCTTTATCCTGCAGAAAACCAGTCTGTTGCAGAGTTCCTCCAGGACATCGGCATCGTCGTTGACCCTGCGAAGGAGGACGCTCTGGTTCATAGCCGGGATTCCGGCGTCCACGAAGAGCGAGACGGCGCGGATGCTTTCGGGTGTGATTTCCCTGGGATGGTTGAACTGCGTCATCAGGAAGAACGGGGCGCTGTCATGGCGCTTGATCATATCCACCAGCTCCCGGGTGATCCTTGACGGCTGGGAGACGGGATAGCGCGTGCAGATCCTGATGATGAGGGAGGGGCTGGTCTTGCGGAAGGCTCCGATCATACTGTCCAGCATGGCGTCGGACAGCGTCAGCGGGTCGCCTCCGGTCAGGAGCATCTCGCGGATCTCCGGATGGGCCTTGATGTAGAGCGCGGCGCTTTCGATCTCGGCTTCAGTGGCGGGGCCTGTCATGTTGCCGGTGAAGCGGCGGCGGAAGCAGTGCCTGCAGTACATGGGGCAGATGTCGGTGGCAAGGAAGGCCACGCGGTTGGCGTACCTGTGGATCAGGCGCTCCCCGTGGCTGTGGGAGACCTCCTCCAGAGGATCCGCGGACTCGGTGCCGCTTGTCATGTTCTCCCTGCATGTGGGGACGACCTGGCGCCTGAGGGGGTCGGAGGAATCGGTCGGGTCAATCAGCGAGAGATAATGGCCGGTTATGCGCAGGGGCACGCTCAGAGGGCCTTCCCTCCAAGCCTTCTCCTCCTCCGTGAGTTCGAGGATTCCTGCCAGCTCTTTCATGTCCGTGATTTCCACGCCGTTCCTTCCTCAATAAAAAACAAGGCTGTCGCGGATGCAACAGCCGATGTCTTCAGTTCAGACGGTTTGTCAACCGTTGACTCTCTCAAGGTATTCCCTTGTCTCTGTGTTGACGCGGATCTTCTCACCCTGCTTGATGAAGATGGGGACCCTGACCCTGAGACCGGTCTCGGTGGTGACGAACTTCGTCGCGCCCTGGACCGTGTCGCCCTTGATGGCCTCTTCGGCCTCGGCGACGAGATAGACGACCTTCGACGGAATCTGGATGTCCAGGATCTCATCGTTGTAAACGGTGCATCTGTAGGTCTCTCCGTCCTTCATGAGGAGCTCGTAGCCCTCGAAGTTGGACATGGGAACCTCGAACTGGTCATAGGTGTCGACGTTCATCATGTGGAAGCTCTCGCCGTCGTTGTACATGTACTGGTAGTCCATTGTCTCGACGTTGATGTCCTCGACGCTGTCCTGGCTCTTGATGGTCTCCTGAAGGACCTGTCCGGTCGTGGGGCTCTTGAGCTTGAGTCTAACGAAAGCGGATCCCTTTCCGGGGTTCACGAATTCACGTTCAACGCAAATGAACGGCTGACCTTTGATCAGAAGTGCTGTGCCTTTGTCAATCTGTCCGGCTTTGATCATAAATAACCTCTTGTATTCAACAGAATAAATGCTATATCAAACGCGGAAAATATTATCACTAATGTGAGCCTTGTGCAAGGTATCGCCTTTCGGGGCGTTCTGTTTTCAGTTTCCCGCCATGCGCGAGAAGGGGAAAAGGAGCACGTCGTCCATGTCCTTCCTGCCAGTCTCCAGCATGAGAAGGCGGTCAAGACCCATGGCCACGCCCGAGCACTCGGGCAGGCGCGCCAGAACGTCGCAGAAGGAGTCGTCGATATCCGGGATGGTCTTCCCGTTGTCCGAACGCAGGGCAAGGAGTTTCTGGTATTCGCGCCTGTAGTAGTCTGCGGCGATGTCCGGGTCGCGCTCCTCGAGGTAGCAGTTGGCCAGCTCGATGCCGCCGGCGTACAGCTCCCATCTGCGCCTGTAGTTGCCCTCGGCCTCGGCAAGGCACTCTATCTGTTTCGGGTAGTCGGTCAGGCAGACAGGATGGTCCTTGGGAAGGGCCGTCTCAACGAAGTTGATGAAGATCCTGTTGAACGTGTCGTCCCAGCTCTCAGGTCCCGGTATGATCAGACCCAGCTTCTGGGCCGCGGCCCTGAGGTCGGCCGGTCTCTGAAGCCCGTCCAGGTCCAGGCCGGTGTACCGCAGCACGGCCTCCCTGACGGTGAGGACCTCGAAGTCCTCCAGGACGCATGAGGGACAGCCTTCCAGCGCGGTGGCCCTGAGGAACTCCTGCGTGAGGGCTATGGAGTCCTTCTCGTCGAAGCCCACCGAATAGTACTCGAGCATGGTGAACTCGGGGTTGTGTATGCGGCCCAGCTGCTCGCAATTGCGGAAGCACTTGGAGATCTCGAAGACCGAGCCGCTTCCGTCGGCCAGAAGCTTCTTGATGAAGATCTCCGGCGAGGGGATGAGGTACATCTCCCTGCTTCCGGCGAACTCGTTGACGAAGGTGGTCCCGAAGTTGTCTATGGTGGCCTCGGGAATCAGGTCCGGAGAGAGGGTCGGGGTTTCGACCTCGAGATATCCGCGGTCCGAGAAGAACGAGCGGATGTTCGCATACAGTCTGCTGCGTGAAATTGCCGTCTGTCTGTCCATGGCTGTATGATAATGCTTTGCAACGCCGTTGAAAAGTGAGGCTCCGGAATATATAATTCACTGCATGGACTCCTACAACACCGAAGATGTCATCTATGCGCTTGCGACGGCCTGGGCAAAAAGCGCCATAGCCGTGGTGCGCGCAAGCGGAACCGGCTGCATAGAGCGCCTTTGTCCCGCCGTCAGAAGCAGACATGACATCCGGAAGCTGGCAAGCAACACCGCCCATTACTGCAATCTCGTGGACCCCGCCGACGGAAAGCCCGTCGACGACATAGTGCTCACCGTCTACCGCGACGGCCACGGCTACACGGGAGAGGAGGCTTTCGAGATCTCCTGCCACGGGGGCCTGCAGGTGGTCAGGGCGGTGCTGGGAACCCTGTCGGCCCTTGGTTTCAGACAGGCGCTTCCCGGGGAGTTCACGCTTCGGGCCTTCCTCCACGGAAAGATGGACCTGACGCGCGCCGAGGCGGTCGACGAGCTTGTGAAGGCCCAGGGGAGAACCGGCCAGATAATGGCCCTCAACAGGCTCAACGGAGCGCTTTTCAGACAGATAGATAAAATCAAGGACATTGTTCTGGACATGATGAGCATAGTGGAGGTCCAGCTGGACTACTCGGACGACGAGATAGGAGAGAACCTGGACTTCCCGCGCGAAAGGCTGGACGAGGCCGTAAGGGGGCTTGAGAAGCTTCGCGATTCCTACAGCACCGGAAGGCTCTTCTCCCAGGGCGCCAGGATCGTCCTTGCCGGTCCGTCCAACGCCGGAAAGAGCTCGCTTTTCAACTACTTCCTCAAGGAGGAGCGCGCCATAGTCAGCCCGCAGAAGGGCACCACGCGGGACTTCATAGAAGCAATGTGCACGGTCAGGGGAATCCCTGTCAGGCTGTACGACACTGCTGGCTTCAGGGAGCTTTCCGAGAGCGAGATCGAGGAGGAGGGAATCCGCCGCTCGCGCTCTCTGATGGACAGCGCCGACATAGTCATCTACCTCGCCGACTCAAGCGATTTCACGGATCCTGATCCCAAGGTCCTTTCCGACCCCAGGTGCATAGCGGTCCTGAACAAGACCGACCTGGTGGACAGGGAACTGGAGGGCTTCATCAAGCTTTCCGTCACGACGGGACAGGGTTTCGACGTCCTGTGCGACGCGATCTACGGCAGGCTGACTTCGGACCTTGAGGTTTCGGACGACAGCGCCCTCGTCATCGAGAACACGAGGCAGAAGGAGAACCTGGAGCGCGCCTCGTCCGCCCTCAGAAGGGCTTCGGACGCGCTGGATGCGGGCCTTCCGCTGGACATCGTCTCCATGGAGATACAGGAGGCGCTGGAGGCGCTGGGCGAGCTTACCGGTGAAGTGACCACCGACGACATCCTGGAGCGCATCTTCGGCTCCTTCTGCGTGGGAAAGTGATATGGACTACGATGTTGTTGTCATAGGCGGCGGACATGCGGGCATAGAGGCCTGCCTCGCCTGCGCCAGGATTGGTTTCAGGACGCTGCTCGTGACCCAGAGCGTCGATGCCATAGGACGCCTTTCGTGCAACCCGGCCGTCGGAGGCCTCGCCAAGGGCAACATAGTGCGCGAGGTGGACGCCCTGGGAGGCCAGATGGGTCTTCTGATCGACGCCACCATGATACAGTTCCGCATCCTCAACAGACGCCGCGGTCCCGCCGTACAGGCCCCGCGCGCCCAGGCCGACAAGTTCTCGTACTCGCGCCTTGCAAAGGAGACGCTGGAGAACCAGGGCAACCTGGACATCTTCATGGACACTGTCGTGGACATCCTCACAGAGGCCGGCGGACGCAAAGCCTGCGGAGTCCTGACCAAGCGCGGAATAAGATTCACATCGAAGGCTGTTGTCCTCACTACGGGGACATTCATGGGCGGACGCATCTTCATAGGCGAATACGACGCAAGCGCCGGAAGGCTTGGCGAGGAAGCAGCCATCGGCCTCGGGGACGCCCTTCGGGAGAAGGGGTTCACCGTCGGAAGACTGAAGACCGGAACACCGGCGCGCGTGAAGTTCTCGAGCCTGCACCTCGAGGAAATGGAGCGACAGGACGGCGACAGCGAGGTGATTCCGTTCAGTTTCATGAACGAAAAGCTGGACAGGCCGGCCGTCCCGTGCTGGATAACATACACCACCGAAAAGACCCACACCATAATCAGGGACAACATACACAGGTCTCCGCTGTACGGCGGCAAGATCGTGGGAAAGGGACCCAGATACTGTCCGTCAATCGAGGACAAGGTCATGCGGTTCCCGGATCGCGACAGGCACCAGATCTTCGTCGAGCCGGAGGGAATCGGGACTCAGGAGATGTATCTCAACGGTCTTTCCTCGTCGCTTCCGGAGGACGTGCAGCAGGACTTCATCCACTCGGTTCCCGGCCTTGAGGACGCAGTGATCATGCGCCCGGCCTACGCAGTGGAGTACGACTATCTGGATCCCATACAGCTCAAGGCCTCGCTCGAATCCAGGATCCTGGAGAACCTCTTCATCGCCGGCCAGACCAACGGAACCAGCGGCTACGAGGAGGCCGCCTGCCAGGGCCTGATGGCCGGGATCAACGCCTGCCAGAAGATCAAGGGCGAC
>JAGABK010000136.1 GCA_017614625.1 Spirochaetales bacterium | reverse complement strand
GGCCACCGACAAGAAGCAGTACGGAGTCGACGGAACCCTGATCTTCGCCGACTGCGCCACCATCCCCAATCCCACGGCTGAGCAGCTTGCCGAGATCGCCGAGGCTTCAGCAAAGTCCTGCAGGACCTTCCTCGACGCAGAGCCCGTCGTCGCCATGCTTTCCTATTCGACAAAGGGAAGCGCCAAGGGCGAGCTCATCGACAAGGTCACGACGGCCCTTTCCCTCGTCAGGGAGAAGTGCCCCGAGCTCAAGGTCGACGGAGAGCTTCAGCTCGACGCCGCCCTGGTTCCGTCCGTAGCCAGCCAGAAGGCTCCCGGCTCAACTGTCGCCGGCAACGCCAACGTCCTGGTCTTCCCGGACCTCCAGGCCGGAAACATCGGATACAAGCTCACTCAGCGCCTTGCCGGAGCAGAGGCCTACGGCCCCATCCTCCAGGGATTCGCCAAGCCGGTCTCGGACCTTTCCAGAGGCTGCAGCCCCGAGGACATCGTGGTCACGGCGGCAATCACGCTCGCTCAGGCCGCTTCCGTCTGAGTTTTTTCCTGAAAAATTTTCAAATCCGGTCGGTTTCGACCGGATTTTTTTCAATGAAAACGTTTTTTCCGCTGTATAGGGATGCGTGGAGACAATGTCATGCACCCCGGATACCTGTTTCTTTCAGTCATGCTTTCTCTTCTCTCTGCAACCATGGTTTTCCATGCCGCCGGCCGGCTTTCCACTATTGTCGTTCATGCAATCCTGATCTCCTTCCTTCCGGCCGGCGGCAGTCTTTTTCTTTCCTTCTCGGGCCTTTGTCGGGACAGCTCGCGTAAGGCGCTTTTCATCCACTGCCATCTGCTCTGCATGTGCCTTCTGGCCTGTTCGCTTCTCTGCGTCAGCGTGAACCGCAGCCTGGACGCCGATTTCTGCTTCGAGCGCCAGTACATTAGGGTCCTTGAGGGCCGCGTGGTCTACGACTCGTCCTTCACCGAAAGCGGCAACCACTTCATGAGGATACAGCTGACGTCCTGCGCCCTGTCCGGCGGGGACACGGGGCAGGCCTCCGGGGTTGTCCCGGTAGTGGGGAAGGAGAAGGCCGTCCTTTCCGCAGGACTCGACGTAAGGCTCGAGGGTTCGTTTGAAGGTGAGATCTTCGTCTGCGATTCGCTTTCAGTGACACGGCGAAGCATCCTGAACGACTGGCGCGAGAGGATCATCGGCCTTCTGGAGAGGCGTCTGCTGGGAGAGGAGTATGACCGGTCGGTCCTTTTGAGCATCAGGCTGCTGCTGGGCAGGGCGGATTCGGGAAGGACGGATATACAGGAGAAGGCCGCCGAATGCGGCTGCGCCCACGTTCTGGCCCTCTCGGGCATGCATCTGGGGATAATCGCTTCGCTGGGAACTCTCGTTTCCGGAAAGCGGCGGCGTGTCGCGCAGGTGCTTTCCTCTCTGCTTGTCGCCTCCTTCGTCTTCATCGCCGGCCCGCGCGCCTCCCTTGTCAGGGCGGCCCTGTTCTTCATGCTGTCGCGGATTCCGGCCGAAAGACGCACGGCAATCGTGTTCGTTATACAATGCGTGCTGTTCCCGTTCACCATGGTGGAGGCAGGCTGCTGCTACGGATATCTTGCGGTTTTCGCCATCGTTCACCTTTCTCCTTATCTGGACGGAATCCTCCACCAGTACGTGGGAAGGCTGTCAAAACTGGTTTCGGCATCCCTTGCAGTCCTGGTGTTCTCCGTGCCGTTCCAGATGGCCATGAACGGCTTCTGGTGCCCGGCAGTCATAATCGCGTCCCCGGTCTCAGGCCTCCTGGCGGGCCTGTCTATGGTCATGGGCCTGCTGCTTCTGGCCTTCGGGCATCTTTCTCCCGTCGTGTGGGCCGACCGGGTCGTCTACAAGGCCATGGACCGCCTGTTCGACCTGATGCTGGGCCTTCCGCACGCCCGCTGGGGCGGCTATGCAATACTGCTGGCGGTTCCGGTTTTGCTGTTCGTCCTGAACAGGATCATTGCCGGACATGTGATAAAGAAGAAAAGGGCAAGTTGACAATACATAGTTTATTACGTATTATCGGAGGTGCTTGATGAAAAGCTATTCATCATCGGAAGTGATAAGAATCCTGGAAGCCAGGGGTTGGAACGAGGTAGCCTGCGTAGGTGACCATCATAAGTTCAAGCACCGTGCACGACCCGGGAGAAGCACGATTCCGCACCCCAGGAAAGACCTGCCTGCAGGAACGGTGCGGAGCATCCTGAAGGCTGCAGGAATCGATATCAGAAGTCTTTGACGGAGGAGGGCGGACATGAAAAACGAATACTCGTTCATTGCTTTCTTTGAATACGCGGATGACGGGATAAGCATATCCTTTCCGGATTTTCCCGGTTGTTTTTCCTCTGCTCCTGCGGACGATGTCGAGACGGCAATCAGAAACGCCCGCGAGGCGCTTGGCCTGCATCTGTTCGGAATGGAGCAGGACGGCGAGATTATCCCGGAACCCACATTTGCTTTTCGCATCAACCGCGGAAGCAATACGGTACCCGTCCTGATTGATGTCTTCATGCCTGTGATAAGGGCGACGGTGAAGACATCGTATGTGAAGAAGACTGTTTCCCTTCCCGCATGGCTCGCCGCAGCCGCAGACCAGAGGAAAGTGAACTGCTCCAAGGTGTTTCAGGAAGCGTTGGTCTCTTATATGAATCTCTGAGGGCGGAAGATCCGGCGGCATTCTCAATTCCATATGATTGTGGTATGCTGATTCCGTCATGGCAATCTGGGATTTCGATTACAGTTCGGTCTCCTCGATAACACGTCTTCTCGGTGAAGGCGGCCTTGTCATGACCAAGAAGTTCGGCCAGAACTTCCTCATCTCCATGAGCGCGCTCGAGCGCATCGTGGCTCTCTGCGGCGCTGAGGAGGGGAAGAGGGTCTGGGAGGTCGGCCCCGGAATCGGAGCCCTGACTACGAAGCTCCTTCAGACCGGCGCCGATGTCACCGCTTTCGAGATCGACCACGGCTTCTGCCGCATCCTGCGCGAGCAG
>JAGABK010000135.1 GCA_017614625.1 Spirochaetales bacterium | reverse complement strand
TCCGGTCCGAAGACCGGTTAATCTCAAGTTAATCCTTTCAACTCAACATCCTCCCGGATGTGTCCAAACACTGATCTTTTGATCTTCCTTGTTCGTATCGTTGAATTGACTGGAAGCCCTCATGCTTCCTTTGATCTGAATTGCAACCAACGGCCTTGCGGCAATCGTTGCAATCCTTTTACAACCTTCTCTTCTTTAATATCTCTGTAAAAAACTCTTGCACTTTTCCCAAGCTGTCTTGGGCGTGCTCTATGAACATACTCGATTCGAGGTGCAAATGTCAACAATTTTTCCGAAAAATTTTCTTTTTTTGTACGCGCGAGGCAAAGCCTATTCAGCGCAACAAGTTAACGCCCGTGCAAGCATGGCCGGATCGTTTCCGATGAGGCCGAAAACCTTCATTCCGCCCTTGTTCAGGGCCATCAGACGGCGTACTTCGGCCTCCTCGTTCACGGTCCATGTGACGATGGGAAGGGCCCCGTGCGAGGCCAGGTAGGAGTCATCGATCTGACGGAAGACGGGCTTCTGGAAGGTGCTGCGGCTGACCAGGCGTCCGCCGCCGTAACGGAGCGGCTTCGGGATGGAAGGGGCGTCCTCGAAGATGTCGGCCGTGGGGATGGTTCCGTGCGAGACGGAGCGGAAGGCCCTGAGGGCGAAGGGGTTGAAGCTGGAGACCAGGACGTTCTTCTCAAGCCCGTATTCGCGGATGAGGGCGTAGACCTTCCTGGAGAGGTCGCGGTTGACGTGCCAGGCCTTGACCTTGAGCTCCACGTCGTAGATGAAGCGGTCGCCGATGGTCGAGAAGAGCTCGCTCAGAAGAGGGATCCTGCAATCGGAGAACTCCGGGGACTTGAAGGAGCCCACGTCAATGGCGCGCAGTTCGTCCAGCGTGAGGTCCTCGATCTCCCTGTCGATCCCGGCGGTGCGCTTTAGGGAGAAATCGTGGGCGACCACGACCTCGCCGCTTCTGCAGACATGGACATCGAGCTCGACCCCGTCCACCGAGGGGTTCTCGGCGCACTTCGAGAAGGAGAGCATTGTGTTCTCCGGATAGTACTGGCTCATTCCCCTGTGTCCGAAGACCAGGACCCTGCCCTCTTTCCTCAACTCTTCGAAAATCCTGTCCATAATACCTCCGTGCGCATCAGACCGGGTCGTGCAGATAATACCCGATCCCGTTGGCGACGATCTCCTCGTATGCGGGCATGTCGCCCAGATTGATCTCCCTGCCTTCTCCCACGAACGGGGACATCTCAGCCATGGCGGCGAGGCACGAGACATGCCTGGCGCAGCGCTCGGAGATGCTGATTCCGCGTTCGTCGTACGGGACGGTCACGGCATCGTAGGATGCGGCGCGCACATAGAACTTGTCCTGTCCGCTCACAACCAGATTTGCGTCCGTCCTTCCGCGCAGCCTTCCCTGGGAGGGGTTGGCCGTCTCCATCAGGAGGGCCAGCGTGTCGGTGAAATCGCCCAGCTCCCTGTGCGTCAGGCCGTGGAGGTTCCGCGGCGATTCGTCTGCGGAGATGCGGAAGGACTCCTCCACGTCCCACATGGTCAGGAAGGCAAGGCTCAGGGCGTCCTCGTGCGCGACGATGGCGTTCACCGTCGTGTATTCGGGGGAAGCCTCGTGCAGGTCGACCGTAATATCTATATAATTATTTTTTATAAGCTCCGTTATGGCGAACGCGACCTTCTCCGTGAGGGTTCCGTCCTCGCGCCCGGGATAGGCACGGTTGAGGTTGCGCGTCTCGCTTCCGCTGAGGATCTGGCCGGACGAGGCGTGGATGTAGACCTCGCTGTCGGGCCACTGGTCCACGGGATTGGTGGCGCGGCTTCCGAAGCGGAAGGTCCGCACTCCGCCTGCCGTCTCAATGCCGAACGTCATGGGCGATGCCTCAAGCGGGTCCGTGCATGTGAAGCCGCTGTTGTTGGACCTGGGAATCACGTAGAGGATGCCGCAGGAGGGCCTGCAGTACTCCACGAGCATTACGGCGCTGAGGTAGCCCGCAGGCTCGTTGGGATGCGTTCCGCCCAGCACCAGCATGGAGGCTCCGGGCGTTCCGCTGTCCAGGACGTAGACCTCGGTGTCCCCTGCGGTCCCCTTCAGTGATGGGCACCATTCGCTGAGCATGCGGACCTGCGTGACGCCCTCTCCGGGATAGATAGGCTCCGCCTTTCGCGCCGCGCCGAAGACAACGGCAAGATAGACCACCGCGCAGATCGCCAGAAGGCTAAGAATCGAGGCTGTGATTATATGGACCGGAATCTTCTTCATCACAAAACCCCTACCTTATGAGCAGCACCCTGAGAAGGAGCACCACGGCTATCACGGCGGCATCGATCTGGAAGAAGACGTCCTTCTTCTTCCTGAACATGGAAACGACCACAAGGACCAGGAGGAAGGCGGCTATTGCAAGATAGACATACTTGAGCATCCCTTCCTCCTATAGCAGGAACAGCACCGCGGCGGCGCCTGCCAGACAGATTGCGAAAGGAAGGAGGCTGTGTGCGAACACCTTCCTGTACTTGAGACCGACAAGCCGGGCCGCATGGTTTCCCGCCAGGGCCGTCGGCGGCATGATGTCGCCCAGGCAGCACAAAAACGCCAGTATGGCGGCGACCGTCACCGAGCGGACGGACATTCCCCTCTGGATGGCCAGAAGAAGCGGGATCCCTATGACCGATGCCGCTCCGTACGAGTTGACCGCGCCGAAGGCGGGCAGCACCACGAAGGACGAGACCAGCACGAACCACAGGCCGAGTCCCAGACAGCCCGTCACTATCCAGCCGCGGGCGCCGACAAGCGTCATGACCTGGATGAACATCCCCACTCCCATGAGCTTTCCAAGGATGGGGACTGTGTCGTCCATTGAGGACAGCAGGGCCTTCCAGACGTTGAAACGCCTTCCGGTGAAGATTCCGATGAAGGCGCAGATGAGGAAGATGAGGCAGGTCCCGAGCTGCGGGAACGAGGGAACAAGCCGCGAGACGACCAGAAGGATCACAAGGACGATGGCAGGAACATAAAGTCTGAATCCGTATTCGCGTCCTATCCCGGTATCCAGGCCATCGGACATCTTCTCGAGGCTGAGGTTCCTGCAGTACTTAAGGCCCAGCACCAGTGTGCATATCAGTGCGCAGGGAACCGTGAGCAGGAACAGGATTCCGGCGAACCCCGTGTACGGGATGTCCACACCCGCGCAGATGAGCATGGCCGGGATGTTGACCGGAGGTGCCGCCATTCCCATGATGGCCGCCATGGAAATCATGGCGCCGGCCTTCTCCTTCGGAATTCCCATGAGAAGAAGGACCGGGGCGACCAGAGCGCCTGTACTCAGCACTGCGGCCGTGGAGGAGCCGGTTATCATTCCGGGGAACATGACAGTGGCGGTCAGAAGGAAGAGCATCAGCACGGGCACCTTGTGGAACCGTCTGACAATGGCGGTCTTCAGGGCCTCGAGAGCGCCGGACTCCTGCATGAATGTCATGAAGATCATGGCGCAGGAGATGGTCATTATGGTGTCCAGATATGCGAACGCCCCTTCGAAAAGATGCCTCACCGGGATGCCCTGGCCACCCACGAGCGCGCCTGCGACGGCGGCGACCATCATCGAGATGCTTACGGGCAGTTTGAGAAGAAGATTGGCCAGCAGGAACGCTGCAAGCATGGAGATAAGGCAGATCAGCTCGATGTCCATGATACAGGAAACAGTATATCCCCTGTTCCCAATGCAGACAACAGATGATAAACTTCTGCAGAGACAAAAGGGTGCGCCATGGCGTTTGAAATCACGAAGGACATATTTGAAACTTATCTCAATATGATCGGAAACGGGAAAGCCGGCCTGATTGGATGGGAAAAGTCGATTCGTGGGGAGATTCCTGCGCAGGACGGAATGTCGGCCATGGTCTTCAACGCAAATCCCTTCACGAACGGACACAGGTACATAGCCGAAATCGCGTCGAAGCGCAGTTCCCGTGTGATCATCTTCGTGATCCAGGGAACTCCGGAATCAGGAAGCCGCGGCAACCACGAGAGCACCGGAATCGAGCTTCCGCCGCAGGACAGGCTGGAACTTACAAGGCGCTGCCTGGCGGACCTTGAAAACGTCACGGTCCTCCCCTCCGGCCCCTATCTGATCAGCCGCAACGACTTTCCGAAAGGTTATCTGACCGAATATCTGGGCAGCGCACCTGCCCATGCAGTTCTGGACGGCATGGTCTTCTGCCACGTATGCGATTCGCTGGGTATCAAAGCCGCCTTCGCCGGCGACGAGCCGCGCGACGAGCTGTCGGAGATACACCTCAACGCATTGAGACAGGAATGCAGGAAACACGGGATCACGCTGAAGGTCGCCGAGCGCAAGCGTCTGGGCGACCATTACGTATCCTCCGCCATGGTGCGCGAGGCGCTGGCGGAGAACAGGACTGAAGATATAAGGGAACTGGTTCCCGAAGCGGTTTCTGAGTACCTCAGCGCGTCATGTCGCTGAGAACCCCGCTCTTCCTGATTGCGTTCACGTAGATAAGATAGGAAACCACCGAAGCCACTGCCGCAAGGGCGAACAGCACGACAGTCGAATACCTCAGGAAATCCACGACCGTACCGGTGGCCTGCTTGACCATGGCGATCCTCATGGCGAAGCCGAACGGACAGGACAGGGCGTACAGGCAGGTCTTGGCCTTTCCGAAGATGTTGGCAGCCATCGCCTTTCCCTTGCCCATCATGAGCATCCTCGTGAAGCTCTGGGCGAACTCTCTCCAGACGATGGGGATGAAGGCCCACACCGGCATGACGCCGCATGCGAGGAGGCAGGTGAAGAACGTCAGGTGGCTGATGACATCGGCGAACGGATCCAGGACCTTGCCCAGGTCGGTAACCAGGTTGTTCTTCCTGGCGATCTTGCCGTCCAGAAGGTCGGTCAGCTCCATGACCCCGTAGACCAGGACCAGGAGAACAGCGTAGAGTATCGCATTCATCGAAGGGAAGATATCCGGAAGGAAGAACACGATGAAGAAGACAGGTGCCAGAACCAGTCTGGTCACGGTAAGTTTGTTCGGAAGATTCATAAGCTGAAAAGCCTCCTGTACTTGTCCCTGAGATAAACGTCGAAGAATGAGGCGTCCAGGTCTTTGCCCGTCACCCTTCTCAGCATTTCGGCGGATGGATAGATCGCGCCGTAACGGTAGTACCTTTCGGTGAGATAGTCTTTGATTTTAAAGAGTTCACCACGTTTCATGACATCGTTGAGATCAAGGTCCTTGCCCATGAAATTCCAGATGTGGGCGTTGATGATGTTTCCCAGCGCGTATGACGGGAAGTATCCGTACATTCCGCCCATCCAGTGCACGTCCTGCAGGACGCCGCTCTTCATGCTGTCCGGCCTCTTGCCCAGGAGTTTGAGCGACATCTCGTCCCAGGCCTCCGGAAGGTCCTTGATCCTCAGGCTGCCGTCGATGAACTCCTTCTCCAGGCGGAAGCGGAGGATGATGTGCAGTCCGTACGTGACCTCGTCCGCGTTGACCCTTATGTCGTCGCGCCTGACGCGGTTGACGGCCTTCATGAAGGTATCGAACTCCACGCCCTTCGTCTGCTCGGGGACTGTGTCGCGGAAGATCGGGAAATAATGCTCCCAGAAGTAAGGGCTGCGTGCCACGAGGTTCTCCCAGAGCCTGCTCTGCGACTCGTGGAAGGTGTTGCTCTCGCCCTGTCCAAGGCTGGTTCCCTTGAGCGTGCCGTTGTTGGCGCCCATCTCGTAGATGGCGTGTCCGCCCTCATGGATTATCGTGTAGATCTGGCTCGTGACGTTCGGGTCCTCGAAGCGCGTGGTGATCCTTATGTCGTCGCCGCCCACGGTGCTGGTGAACGGGTGCGCCACGACACCTATGGAGCTGCGGTCGAATTCGAAGCCCATGTCGGACAGGATCCTGCGGGAGAACTCCTTCTGCTTCTCAACGTCGTACTTCTCATAGAGGAAGGCCTCTTCCCTGTCCGTCACCTGCCTGCCGGAGTTCTCCACTGCCTGCACGACATCCAGGATGGTCTTCTGCATGCCGTCGAAGAGCTTTCCGATCTGCGCGCTGTCGAACCCCGTGTCGTTGCGGTCCAGCATGGTGTCGTAAAGGCCTTTGCCGTCGGCGATCAGGGACGCCCTCTCCTTCTTCAGGTCCACCAGCTTCTCGAGATAGGGACAGAAGGACTTGAAGTCTCCGTCCTGCCTTGCGGTGAACCATCTGTTCTGGCACTCGTTCGAGGCGCGGCTGATCTCGGAAACCAGTTTGGCCGGAATCCTGACCACGTCGTTGTAATGCTTCTTCCAGACCCTGATCAGGGCCTTCTCCTCGTCCGTGGCGTCGGTCACGCCCTCGAGGGTCTCCAGCCAGGTGCCGATCCGCTTGGATGTGGACAGGCTGTGCATCCTTGAGGAAAGCCATGCCATCTGCTCGGCTCTCTCGTCACCGCCCTTCTTGCTCATGACCGTCTCGAAATCATATCCGAGGACCGCGTCTATATGGCCGATCATGGTCAAGGTGCGGTCCAGTTCCAAAAGTCTGTCGTAAGCCTTTCTCTGAGCTCCGGTCATAGTTCCTCCAATATCTCCTCGACTGCCCTGATTATGGACGTGGGCGTCGACGACCCGCTGCATATTCCCACGGATGAGAAGCCGGACAATGTCCTGAGAAGCTCCCCGTCCAGGTCTTTCTCGTTCTCGATGCTGAAGACAGGCTTTCCCGTCTCCGCAACCTTCCTTGCAAGCCCCCTGGTGTTCTCGCTCGCCTTTCCGCCTATCACAATGACCGCGTCGGTCTGCTCGGCAAGCTGCAGCACGGCCTTGTTCCGGGCGATGGTCGCCCCGCAGGGCGAATTGGAGAACCTGATCTTCGGGAAGACCCCCTTGAGGTATTTCCTTATCGCCAGGAATTCCTTCTCGGAGAACGTCGTCTGGACCACGACCACTATCTGGTCGCTGGTGTTGAATTCCCCGGAGTCCACCAGGTTCTGCGCGTCCTCCATGCATGTTACCAGCTGTGATTCAACGGCATTCCCGTCGGCATCCTCGACACCCTGGAGCCCGACCGTCTCGGCATGGCCCCGGACGCCTATGAT
>JAGABK010000134.1 GCA_017614625.1 Spirochaetales bacterium | reverse complement strand
TCTCCCTGCAGTACAACGACAGGTTCGACGAGAACATCCACTCGTTCGCCAACAACATCAACACCCGTGAGGGAGGAAAGCACCTCATCGGCTTCACTAGCGGCCTTGTGGCGGCTTTCAAGAACCAGCTCCAGAACCACCTGAAGGAGCTTGTTGGCAAGAACAAGAACGCAGAGGCTTTCTTCGAGTCCGACGATTTCAAGGAAGGTTTCAATTCCGATGTACGTGAAGGCCTGAGCGCAGTTGTATCGGTCAAGATCACGAACCCGCAGTTCGAAGGCCAGACCAAGATGAAGCTCGGAAACTCCTACGTCCAGGGTATCGTCTACAGCTTCGTATACCAGAAACTCAACGACTACTTCGACGAGCATCCGGACCAGATCATGGTGCTGCTGGAGAAGACGGTCGCCTCCTCCAAGGCCAGGATAGCAGCCAAGAAGGCACGCGAGAACGCCCGTAAGAAGGGTTCCGTGAGCCTGCCTGGTAAACTTGCACCCTGCACCGAAAAAGACCCTGCACAGTGCGAGATTTTCATCGTTGAGGGAGATTCTGCAGGCGGAAGCGCCAAGCAGGGACGCGACAGACGCATCCAGGCTATCCTCCCGCTGTGGGGAAAAATGCTCAACGTAGAGAAGACCCGCGAGGACAAGGTCGAGGGCAACGACAAGCTCCAGCCCGTCATCGACTCCATCGGAGCGGGACTCGGAGCCAGCTTCGACGTCACCCGCGCACGCTACCACAAGGTCATCATCATGGCCGATGCCGATGTCGACGGCTCGCACATCAGGACACTGCTTCTGACATTCTTCTTCAGATACATGAGACCTCTCATCGATGCCGGCTATGTCTATTTCGCCATGCCGCCGTTGTACAAGATCACCATCAAGGGCAAGGATTTCTATGCCTTCAACGACGATGACAAGGCGAAGATCCTCAGCGAGCACAACGAGGACGAGTCGGATTCCAAGAACGTCAAGATCCAGCGCTACAAAGGTCTCGGTGAGATGAACCCGGAGCAGCTGTGGGAGACGACCATGAATCCCGAGACCAGGTTCATCGGAAAAGTCCATCTTTCCGATGCCGTTGAGGCCGACCACGTGTTCTCCATGCTCATGGGGGAGGAAGTCGAGCCCAGACGTCTGTTCATCGAGCAGAACGCGACATACGCGCAGATCGATGCATGACGGGAGGAGACGGTATGGAAGACGAGAGAATTGAAAGAGTCATAGTCTCGGACCTCTCCGAGGAAATGAAGAAAAGCTACCTCGACTATGCCATGTCGGTCATAGTCAGCCGTGCCCTCCCCGACGTGAGGGACGGACTCAAGCCGGTCCACAGAAGGATCCTGTACGACATGTACGACCTGGGCATCAAGTCCACCGGAAGCTTCAAGAAGTGCGCGAGGACAGTCGGAGACGTTCTCGGTAAGTTCCATCCGCACGGAGACGCTTCGGTCTACGACGCCCTCGTAAGGCTCGCGCAGGACTTCTCGATGCGCTATCCGGTCATCAAGCCGCAGGGCAACTTCGGTTCTATCGACGGCGACCCGCCGGCAGCATACAGATACACCGAGGCCAAGATGGCCCGCATGGGCGAGCTCATGCTCCAGGATATCGACAAGGAAACCGTCAACATGGTTCCCAACTTCGACGAGTCCCTGAAGGAGCCCGAGGTCCTTCCCGCCGGATTCCCCTTCCTCCTTGCAAACGGAACAAGCGGAATCGCAGTCGGAATGGCCACAAACATGCCGCCGCACAACCTGCGTGAGATCTGCGACGCCCTCTGCGCCCTCATCGAGAACCCGGAGATTTCGGTCCTTGAGCTCATGAACTACATGAAGGGACCCGATTTCCCGACGGCCGGACGCATCTGCGGAATCAAGGGAATCCGCGACGCCTTCGAGACCGGACGCGGAAAGATCGTCCTCCGCGGCGTCTACCACATCGAGGACCACAAGACCCACGAGTCCATCGTCTTCACCGAGATCCCCTACCAGGTCAACAAGGCCGAACTCATCAAGAAGATCGACGAATACCGCAAGGACGATGTCCTCAAGGACTTCTCGGCGGTGCGCGACGAATCCGGCCGCGATGGCATAAGACTGGTGTTTGAGCTGAAAAAAGACGCTGTTGCCGAGATTGCAGTCAATCATCTGTTCCTGTACACCCAGCTTCAGATCAATTTCAACGTCAACAATCTCGCCCTGGTCGACGGCCGTCCGAAGTGCCTGAACCTGAAGCAGATGCTCCACTACTACCTCGAGCACCGCAAGGACGTCACCACGAGAAGGACGAAGTTCGACCTTGCAAAGGCACTCGAGAGAGAGCACATCCTGCTCGGTCTTAAGATCGGTCTTGAGAACATCGACGAGGTCATCGAGATCATCAAGCAGGCCGCCAACAACGACGAGGCCTCGATCAAGCTGCAGCAGAGGTTCGGACTTTCCGACAAGCAGGCCAACGCCATCATCCAGATGAGGCTCGGAAGACTGAGCCACATGGAGACCCAGCAGATCATCGACGAGCTGAACGAGCTCGAGATCAGGATTGCGTTCTACAGGGAACTTCTCGAGGACGAGGTCAAGATGCTCAAGGAGGTCGAAAAGGAGATACGCGAGGTCTGCAACCAGTACGGAGACGACAGGAAGACAGAAATCGACCCGCGCGAGGTCGACGGCCTGATGGACAAGGACTTCATAAAGAAGGAAGACGTCGTCGTGGTCATCACCAACAAGGGCTTCGTGAAGCGCGTTCCGGCAGACGAATACAAGTCTCAGGGCCGCGGCGGAAAGGGAGTCCGCGGAGCATCCCTCAGGGAAGAGGATTTCGTGGAACACCTGTTCTCGGCATTCTCTCACGACCACATCCTGTTCATCACCAACTTCGGAAAGGCCTACTGCCTGGAAGTCTGGGAGCTGCCTGAAGGCCAGAAGGTCGGAAAGGGCGTGAACCTCAAGGCCGTCCTTCCCAAGATGGAGGAAGGCGAGAGCGTTTCGGCCATCATAGACTTCAAGGACTTCGATGAGGAATCCAACATCCTCATGGCCACAAGATACGGAGTCGTGAAACAGGTCAGGCTCACCGACTTCGTCAACGCAAGGAAGAACGGAATCAAGGCCATCATCCTCGATGAAGGCGATTCTCTGGTCAAATGCCTGTTCGTAAGACCGGGCGACGAGGCCATGATAGTCTCCAGGAACGGAAAGGGACTGAGGTTCGGCGTAGACGACGTAAGGATCATGGGAAGAGCCACACACGGTGTGCGCGGCATGAATCTTGCGGACGGAGACGAGATAATCGGACTCGTGAAGGTCGAGGAAGGAAACAACATCATCCTCGTAACCGACAAGGGCAAGGGCAAGCAGGTCGACTTCGAATTCTTCAAGCGCCACGGCAGAGGAACCATGGGACAGCTGATCTACAAGCTCCAGGATGATAGCTATCTTGTTTCTGCACTTGGAATTAACGAGCAAAATGACATAGTCTGCATCACCAAGAAAGGCCAGACGATCCGCACTCATGTCAACGGAATCTCGCTGCAGGGAAGGTCCGCAGGCGGCGTGAACGTGTTCAAGATGAAGACTGATGACGACTATATCGTCGCAATGACGATCACCGATTACCAGGAAGACGAGGAAGTCACTGAAAACGGCGAAAATGTCGAAACAGCCGAACTCGGAACAAACACAAATGAGGCTCCTGCAGAAGAGACAAAAACCGAGGAAAATGAGTAAAATCGGCTACATTATTCTGTTACTGTAAATAGTAACACAAGCCGAAAACCGCATTCTAGGCCCCTGGAATGCGGTTTTTCTTTGTTTTGGGGCTGAATCAAAAAAAGACCCGGAAACGAGCGGAAACCGGAAACAGGGTACTGCGGCCCGGGGCGGGAATAAGCCGGGACAGATCATGTTTCACGTGAAACGGTTTTAAATCCGGATCCTGCGGAGAAGGTGAGGACAAAGAAAAAGCCGGGACGATGCCCGGCTTCATGTTTCACGTGAAACGCTCTTACTTTTCGAATGTAAGGTCAACTACGTCGATCTCTTCGTCGACATTGTAGCGGAGCATGCGCTCCACTCCGTTCTTGAGGGTCATTTCTGCCATCATGCAGCCGGCGCAGGCGCCGCGGAGCTTGACATAGACCTTCTTGCCTTCTATTTTGACGAATTCGATGTCTCCGCCGTCATTCTGAAGCGACGGTCTGACATAATCTATGGCTTCGATCACTCTTTTTTCCAAATCTTCCATAAAAATCCGGCTCCTCCTGCTGTTAAATGTAAAAGAACGGCGATAATTAGTCAACAAATTGATGACTTTCAAAATATTATGCTTTATATTGAAGGCATGCAGGCTAAGAAAATCATTTTTTTGAATCAGAAAGGTGGTGTCGGCAAGACTACCACTGCTGTAAATGTCGGTTCTGCCTTGGCCAAGGAAGGCTATAAAGTCCTCCTCGTAGACCTTGATTCCCAGGGAAATCTCTCAAGTTCTGTCTCAGCTGACACCTCCAGGCCCGGAATTTACGAGCTTTTGGCTGCTGAAGCCGATATTTCGGCTGTTCAGAACACCCCCGTGGAGAATCTTTACTGTCTCAGCGGAGGAATCAACATGGCCGGTCTGGCTGTTGAGCTTGTCGATGAGGAGAACAGGGAATTCTTCCTCAGGAATGCCCTGGCTCCGCTTGAGAATAGTTTCGATTTCATCTTCGCCGACTGTCCGCCGGCGTTGGATCTGGTCACCATGAACGCTCTTTGCTGGGCGAACAGCGTGATTATCCCCATGCAATGCGAATATTTCGCCATGGAAGGCCTTAATCTGCTGCTCAAGACCGTAAATTCGGTCAAAAAGCGCCTGAATCCCGGTCTTGATGTGATGGGAATAGTATTCACCATGTACAGCAAGAGGGCGAATCTCAACAACGAGGTCGTAGAAGACATTACAACCTACTTCAACGATCTCGTTTTCGAGACGAAAATACCGCGGAATGTGCGTCTGAGCGAGGCTCCGTCCCACGGATTGCCCGTAAATGCCTATGACAACAGCTGTTCGGGCGCCAAAGCCTATGCTGCTCTTGCAAAGGAGGTATTGGATCGTGCCAATTAAAAAACATGGACTTGGAAGGGGAATCAACTCCCTGATTGATGAATATACCACTTACGAAGTCAAAAAACTGGAGGAAACCGGGTCCCAGGTGATAGAAATCGCCATAGATTCGATAAAACCGAACCCGAACCAGCCCAGAAAGGTCTTCGACCAGGACGCTTTGAAGGAATTGAGCGATTCTATCCTCTCTCAGGGCGTCATCCAGCCTCTGCTTGTAGAGGAAATAGCTGAAAACGTATACATAATCGTCGCCGGAGAGCGAAGATTCCGTGCCGCAAGGATGGCCGGACTGAAGACCGTGCCCTGTATCGTACGCTCCTTCAACGACATCCAGAGGATGGAAGTATCCCTCATAGAGAACATCCAGAGAGAGAACCTGAACCCTGTCGAAGAAGCCAGAGCCTTCTCGTATCTCCTTGTACAGGCAGGAATTAAGCAAGAAGAACTTGCTGCCAAGGTCGGCAAGAGCCGCCCTGCTATCTCCAACAGCCTCAGGCTTCTGAACCTGCCTGAGAAGATGCTCGACTCCCTTGAGAAGGGATTTTTCACGCCGGGCCATGCCCGCGCGCTCTTGAGCGTCGAGAATCCCGCCGACCAGGAGATCCTGTACACGAAGATCCTTTCGGACGACCTTTCCGTACGCCAGGCCGAGAAGATGGCCGCCGACCTCAACAACGGAAGCCGCGCCGTGAACAAGCTTCCTTCGATGAAGAAGGACGAGCAGCCGGCCAAGACGCCCGAGATCCTCTTTCTGGAGGAGAAGTTCCTCGAAGCCACAGGATGCCGCGTGGAGATCAAGGGAAAGTACAAGAACGGAGCCATCGCCAAGGGCAAGGTCCTCATCCCGTTCAAGAACGCAGAGGAACTCGAGAGGATCTACCAGATCCTTGCCCCGGGCAGCGACCTTTACGACTAATTACTTATAATATAAGGAGTTATTTGTGAGCTACAAAGACACAGACGGCCTTTACGCCGTAATAGACACACAGAAGGGCGACATCGTTCTGCGCCTCGAGTACGAGAAGGTTCCCATGACGGTCGCCAATTTCGTAGGCCTCGTCGAGGGCGAGCTGAACATGGAGGATCCGGGCGAGAACTTCTACGAAGGACTCAATTTCCACAGGGTCATAGCCGATTTCATGATCCAGGGCGGCTGCCCCAAGGGCGACGGAACCGGCGGTCCGGGCTATTCGTTCCCCGATGAGTTCGATCCGTCGCTGCGCCATGACGGTCCCGGCGTCCTCAGCATGGCGAACGCTGGCCCCGGAACCAACGGAAGCCAGTTCTTCATCACCCATGTGAAGACTCCGTGGCTCAACGACAAGCATTCGGTCTTCGGCCATGTGGTCGAAGGACAGAGCGTCGT
>JAGABK010000133.1 GCA_017614625.1 Spirochaetales bacterium | reverse complement strand
GAAGATCTCGCCCGGTGCCCTGATGTCCAGGTCCCCGGCGTCCTCGCCCATCTGGAAGGCGGCCTCGGCTATCATCATGTCCTTGAGCTTGCGCGCCGCGGCAAGCGATGCGTTGCCCGAGAAGAACGTTCCGGACGAGGCGTATGCTCCTGTGTCGAAGGCGCACGAATCGGTGTCTCCGGAGACGACCGTGATCCTGTCCATGGGCAGCTTCAGGATCTCGGAGACGATCTTCGCAGAGATGGTGTCCAGACCTGTTCCGATGTCCGCTCCGCCGCTGTTCAGGATGACCGTTCCGTCGGTTTCGAGCTTTGCTATTGCCTCGGAGTGGTCGAGCCCGGGAAGGCCTGATCCCTGCATGATCATGGCAAAACCCTTGCCTATCTTCCAATCCGGGCTATCGGAAGCTTCCTTTTTGCCCCAGCCGATCATCTCGCAGCCCTTCTCAATCGCCTCGTTCAGACCGCACGATCCGACAGGCACGACGTTGCCTTCCCGGCCCTCTCCGAGACCCTTGAGGATCTCGAGCATGTAGCCTTCGTCAACGTGGTTCTTCTCGACCATCTCGCGGTAGTCCACGCCCAGCTTGTCAGCAAGCTCGGCCATGGCCATCATCAGTCCGTAGGTGCCCTTGGGAGTTCCGTAGCCCTGGTAGGCTCCGGCAGGCGGCGTGTTGGTGTAGTAGACCTTAAGGTCGTATCTCATGTTGTCGCACTTGAAAAGCGGCAGCGTCTTGGAGCAGCTGTTCATGGGGACCGTAAGACAGTGGTTTCCGTAGGGTCCGGTGTTGGCGCAGACCTCCATGAAGATACCTGTGAACCTGCCGTCCTTGTTTCCCGACATCTTCACGTGGACGCGCATGGGGTGCCTTGTGGAGTTGGCTATGAACTCCTCCTCCCTGGTGTTGCGGCACAGCACCGGGCGTCCGGTGACGAACGAAGCGTAGGCCGTCAGGTCCTCGATCAGGATGTCCTGCTTGGAGCCGTAACCTCCTCCCACGCGTGTCTTGATGACGTGGATCCTGTTCTCGGGAAGGCCCGTCACCCAGCCCACAATCCTCCTGACGTGGTAGGGAACCTGCGTGGAGGCGTAGACCACAAGGCGCCCGCCCTCCATCTTGGCGAAGCAGATGTGCGGCTCCAGCGGAGTGTGCTGGATCTGGCTTGTCTGGTACGTGGCCTCGACCACGGCATCCGAACTGGCGAACGCCTCGTCCACGTTCCCTATCTCGCCCTTGTTCGATGCGGCTATGTTTCTGTGGATGTCCGCATGGAGCGGGAACTGGTAGATCACCTTCCCCTCCCTCGGGTCTCCGGCCAGCCTGTTGTACTCGTCCAGGTCCTCGGGGGCTCCGGCGCGGTACTCCACTATGCCGTTGTGCACGAGCGGCGCTCCGGGGGCCATGGCCTCCTCCACGGTGAAGACGGCAGGAAGCACCTCGTAGTCCACCTTGATCTTCGAGCAGGCCTCACGGGCCGCCTCGAGCGTCTCGGCGATGACTGCTGCCACGCGGTCTCCCACGTGGCGGACCTTCATGTTGAAGAGGCGCCTGTCATGGGGCGAAGGCTCGGGATTGCCCTGGCCCGCCTGCATGTAATGGGTCTCGGGGGTGTTGTACGCGGTGAGGATCTCCACAACGCCCTCCACCTTCCGGGCCTCGGAATCGTCGATGCTGTTGATGTAGGCGCTGGCGTGCGGGCTTCTGAGCACCGCTATGTGAAGGGCGTCGGACGTGACGTAGTCCTCCACGAAGGCCCTCTCTCCGGACACGAGCTGCGGTCCGTCGATCTTGGGTGCAGGCTTGCCCACTATGTCCAGCTCAGGTCTGAAGGAAGGTGCGATCTCGCTCTTGTAGCATCCTCCCTGCATCTTCTCCCTGGCCAGCTTCACTGCCAGATAATAATGCTCGTATCCTGCGTCTCTGATGAAGATGCCTGAAAGCGCGTCGCGGATCTCGTCCTTCGACGGATTGGGATTGTTCTCAAGAAGCCATGTCAGAAGAAGGGCCGCAGCAGGGGCGTTGTAGGCGCTCTGCACTATTCCCGCGTCTATCATGGCCTGCTGCACGACAGTCAGGTTCCGGGGATTGCCAAGGCCGTCCGGAGTGCGGATCTCGCATCCGTTCACCTCGCCCGCAAGGACGAGGTTGGAGAAGACCGGAGTCCCGTCCACGAGGACGGTGTCGCTTCCGCAGAAGCCCTCGCCGTCGTCGCTGTCGCGCACGGCGAAGTTTCCGTTGATCAGAAGCATCTCGCGCAGCTTCATCAGGGGATCGACATCGAAGCTTCTGCTCTTTCCGTTGATGATGCAGTCTACTCTCATGCCTCACCTCCCCTGACCTTGGCAACAAGGTCGGCTATGGTCACCGCCAGAAGGTATCTCTTGTACTCCGGGCTGCCGAACATGTCCTGCCTGAATGCAAGCTGCGGACACCCGTTGACCAGCTTGAGTATGGCTTCGTCCGAAAGCGGCTTCTCCGCCCCGGCTATGGCCGTGGAGATCTCCGGAAGAAGACCCAGGTACGTATCCCTGGCCGCGACTGCGATTCTAAGAAGTCCGCCGGAGAGTCCTGCGGACACTGTGAGCACCGCGTGGCTCTGGACCGTGTTGGAATATCTCTTGGAGACGACAACTGCATCCCCGGGGATGAGAAGCGCCTCTATGAGCATGTCCGAATACTGCGCCCTGTCCTCCAGATAACCCTTCACGCAGCGGCGTATCGAGGTGCCTTCGGCATCCCTGAGGATGATTCCCGCATGGCATGCAAGAAGCGTCGCGCACAGGTATGAATCGGTCCTTCCCAGGGCGACGTTGCCGCCGATGGTGGCCATGTTCCTCTTTGTCCTGGAGCCCATGAAAAGGCAGGCGTCCTTGAGAAACTGCGGGACATCCTTGTTCTCAACGATGTCCTGGAACGTGCACATAGCACCGATTCTCACGCAATCCTCCTGGATTGAGACACCGTCAAGTTCGGCGATTCTTCCGATTGAAATCAGGGTGCCGGCGTCCACGGAAGAGCCCAGGCGGTTGATTTCCGTGCCTCCTGCGAGGAAGGCCGAGTCTCCGTCCCTGAGGGCCGCGGCCTCGGCAGCAGATGCGGCTATGACAAACTTATCAGCCATGGCATGCTCCTTTCTTGTGACGGCATTCCCTGGGTTCGGGCTGGCCCGTCACATGGTAGTCGTCGTATGTGTCTATGACCTTGTTCTGCGGGCGTCTTGCGGCCTCGGAGAGGAAGCGCCTTATCATGCGTCGTGTGGCCTCGCGGCGGAACTCGGGCATGGCCCTCGGCGAGATGACGGCGTCGAAACCGTTCACCACGTCCTCAATGGTCTTGTCGCAGATCTCCTTTCCGATGAGCAGGTTCTCGACGTTGCGGCTTCTGTTGGTCATGGCTCCTGTGGCGGTGGCCGAGAGCCTGTAGTCGGCGACGGTCTTCCCGTCATCTGCGAACCTGATGGCCTGGCTGACTGTGATCTTGCTTATGGCGTTTGCCTTCCTGGTTCCGACCTTGTGCCAGAAGATGTAGTCGAAGTCGTCCTCCGAAAGCGGAACGATTATCTGCGTTATCAGCTCGTCCTGCTTCAGGTCTATCTCCCTGAACTTCACGATGAAGTCGGAGACCTTCTCCTCCCTCTCTCCGCGAAGCGATGCGATTCTGACCCTCGCGTCAAGGAGATAGAGCGGACCCGGGGTGTCGCCCTTGGGAGAGGCGTTGGCGATGTTGCCGGCGACAGTGGCGCTGTTTCTCAGGCCTATGGCGCCCATCCTGGAGGCGGCCTGCCTCAGGTGCCACGGACAGCGTTCGTCCGCCGCGATCTCCGCCGCGGTGCATCCTGCTCCAATTACGCATTCGCCCTTGTCGTTGACCGAGATTCCCTTGAGCTCGCTCAGGTTCCTGATTATCATCACGGGCTTCTCGAACTCGGGGACCAGGCCTATGGTCTTCTTGTGGGCCACCATGAGGTCGCTTCCGCCTGCAAGGGGAATGACATCGTGCGCGGCCTTTATCTCAAGGGCTTCCTTCAGCGTTTTCGGAATGTAGCACTTCACTTCTTCCATATGTCGCCTCCCCTTTTTGCGGCAAGCCTGATGCTCTCGACTATCAGGTCGTATCCTGTGCAGCGGCAGATGTTCCCGCTGATTCCCAGCCTTATCTCGTCCTCGGTCGGGTCCGGGTTCCCGTTCAGGAGGCAGTAGGCGGCGATTACCATGCCGGGGATGCAGAAGCCGCACTGCACGGCTCCGCCGTCGGCGAAGGCCTGCACTATTGTCTGGCCCTTCTCCGTGGCGCTCACACCCTCTATGGTCATTATCTCCTGCCCGTCGGCCGCGCCGACCGGGATGATGCACCTTGTCACCATCTTCCCGTTGAGGATTATGGAGCAGGCTCCGCATTCACCCTCGCTGCAGCCTTCCTTGACGCCCTTGCAGCCGAAGTCCTCGCGGAGGACGTCAATCAGACGTCTGAGCGGGTCGGTCGTCACCGAGACGTCCTTTCCGTTGAGCTTGAAACAGATCTTCATATCCATCAGCGGACCTCCTCGATGCCGGCCTTGATGTCGGTTCCGTGCAGCATGTATCCCATGACCTCCTCCGTCGGAAGCGGAATCCTGCTGATCCGTTTTCCTATTGCGCGCGAGACGGCGTCTATGTAGGCCGCAGCGCTTCCGTTGAACACGAGCTCACCCATGCCCTTGGCTCCGAACGGACCCCACTCGTACGGGTTCTCGACGAAGTACACGCCCTGCTTGGGGTAATCCATGGACGTGGGGACAATGTAGTCGCTCATGGACGTCTGCCTGAAGTGGCCGTCCCTGTTCTCCATGACCTCGAACGAGCCCCAGCCCAGTCCCTGCAGGACTCCGCCGTTGACCTGTCCGTGGACGATCCTCTCGTCAATCAGATGTCCTGCGTCGTGGCTGGACCATATTCCCTTGGTGGTGATCTCAGCCGTGCACGGGTCGACCTCGACCTCCACGGCGCAGACTCCCCAGCCGTAGCCGAGATACGCGTAGCCCTGGAACGTGTTCTGGTCCCACGGATAGCCCTCGGGGTGCTCGTAGCATGTCTCGACGGTGAAATCCTCTTCCTTGGCGTAGCGCGGCTTCATCAGCCTTGCGGCGCGCTCGACGAGCTCTCCGACGATCATGGTGGACCTGGAGGCTGCCGTCGGGCCCGAATCGGGAACCCTGGAAGTGTCCGGATCCTCGAAGATGACTTTCTCGATGGGAATCTCAAGCACGTGGGCGGCGATCTTCGGGAGGATAGTGTGGAAGCCCTGACCCATCTCGGTCTGGCTGCACAGGATCTCTACCCTGCCGTCCGCGAACTTGTGGAGCTTCGTGCGGGCCTTGATGATGGCCTGCTCGCCGTTTCCGGTGAAGGCTCCGCCGTGGTTGTAGAAGGAGATTCCGATTCCCTTTCCGCTTCCCCACTTGTACTCGCGGCTCTTGCGCTCGTAGTCGCTGGCCTTCATCACCTGCTCCAGCATCTCAGGAATCATGACGCGCTCGACGATCTTTCCGTTGGTGCTCGTCGTGTCGCCCTGCTTGATGAAATAGCGCTTCTTGTACTCAAGCGGGTCGATTCCCTGCATCTCGGCTATGTGGCAGAGGTGCGTCTCCACGGCGAAAAGCGTCTGGGGAGCTCCGAAGCCCCTGAAGGCGCAGCTGGGGAAAGTGTTGGTCGCAACGCCGTAGCCTGTTGTCCTCATGTTCGGGAACAGGTAGCAGCCGGTGACGTGGAAGCAGCCCCTCTGCAGGACGACGAAGGACGAAGAGAGGTATCCGCCGACGTTGTAGCAGACGGTGCTCTCCATGGCCGTGATGTTGCCGTCCTTGTCCAGACCGGTCTTGAAGACGACCTTGGACGGATGGCGCTTGACCGAGTTCTCAATGTCCTCCTCGCGGTCGAAGAACATCTTCACGCCCTTCTTCATGACGTTGGCAGCCACGAGAAGAGGACCGCAGACGACATCGGGGAAATGCTCCTTGCCGCCGAAGGCGCCGCCGGTGGTGATCTGTCTGACGATGACCTTGTCCGGGGTGACGTTCAGAAGCGGCGATATGGACCTGGAGATGTAGAACGGGCACTGGGCCGAGGCGTAGACGACGAAGTGGTCGCCCTCCGGGATGCAGCAGGCTCCGTTGGTCTCAAGGTAGATGTGCTCCTGGAAGCCGGTCTCGATGGTCTCCGTGACGATCTTATCCGCCTTTGCGAAGGCCTCGTCCACGTTGCCGACATCGAGCTTCAGGCTGCAGTGGATGTTGTTGCCGTTGACGAAGGCGCCGCCCTTGCAGGCAAGGCCCTCGTCGATGGTGACCGCCGGGACCTGCTCCTCGTAGTCGATGACGACCTTCTGCCTGAGGTCCTCCACCGTCGCCTTGTCGGGTCCGACCATGATTCCGATGGTCTCGCCCACGTAGCGGACATCGTTCTCGGCGAAGCACTTCCAGTCGGTGGCTATCATGTGCAGCCAGTTGTGCCCTCCCTCGGGGATGTCCTTGTACGTGATGAACCTGTATCCTTCCGGCATCTCCGGAAGGTGGATGGCCCTGATGATGCCGCGCGGTATCGATGAACGCACCAGACGGCCCCAGAGGCAGTCCGCGAAGTCATAGTCGGATACGTACCGGGTCTTGCCTTCGCTCTTGGAAACAGCATCAACGCGCCTTACGGCTTTTGAAATGTCGCCGGCTACCATTATGTTTCTCCTTGAATAATCGCACTATCCAAATGCACGCGAGCCGCAGGACGAACCTGCGGCCCGTGAAGCATATACTTTCACTTATCTTACTATATCACTTGTACCGGTGGGCGGCAACTTGTCCGTCCTTTCCCAGAGCCTGGATGCGACCTCGGCGGCCTTGGCGTAGATCTCCTTCTCGTCGAAGCCGAAGCTGCGGTCCTCCATGACCAGGCGTCCGTTTATCATGACGCTCTGCACGCAGTTGCTGCTCATGCCCCAGACGAAGTGGCCTGCCGCGTTGTCCTTCACGAGCGGCGTCGGGCTGTTGTAGTCCAGCACGACAAGGTCCGCCTTGAAGCCGGACTCGATGCGTCCGAACCTGTCGCCCGGGAAGTACTTCTCAAGAAGCCTGTTGGCAGTGGTCAGGGCCCTCATGTAGTCGCCTGGCCAGTACGGACCCTTGGCGTCGCGGTTCTTGAAGAAGGCGATCTTGCACTCCTCGAACATGTTGCTTCCGCAGCCGTCTGTGCCCATGATCAGGTTCTTCACCTTGGGCAGGTACTTAGGATAGCCAACCTCGTTGTTCATGTTGCTCCTGGGGTTGTGGGCCAGGAAGCACCCGCGCTCGTTCAGCAGGTCGACCTCGTGCTCGTTGAGCCAGATCCCGTGGACCAGAAGGGTCCTGTCCGAAAGAAGGCCGTGCCTGTCCAGACGGTCCATTATGTCCTCGTTGTAGAAGTGGTGCGACCAGACGCTGTCGTACTCGCCCTCGGCCACGTGCAGGTGCATTCCGCGCCCTGTGGTCCTGGCGGATTCGGCGAGAAGCTCCATGCCCTCCTCGGGGATGGTGAACGGGGCGTGGCCTCCGACCATCGCCTCGCACATGACCGTCTCGCCCTTCTTCTTCCTGGCGTCCACTTCCTTCGCGAAACGGATGCCCTCCTTCACTCCGGCGCGGATCTCGTCCATGCCGTAGTTGCGGTCGGTGATTCCGTATGCGACAATGCCGCGCAGGCCGAACTTCTCCATACCCGATGCGATCGTCGAGAGGCTTCCGTCGATGTAGTTCGGGCTCTCATGATGGTCTATGCTGGCGGTGGTGCCGTTTTTTATCGCATCAAGCGTGCATATCAGGGAACTGTAGTACAGCGACTCCTCGTCCAGTGCGCGGTCGATCCTCCACCACCATTCCTTGAGCGTCTGGATCAGGTCAGTCTGCGGTCCGGCAGAAATGAGCATGCCGCGAGACAGTCCGCTGTAGTAGTGGTGGTGTCCGCAGACCATGCCGGGTATGACGGTCTTGCCGTCGCCTTCGAT
>JAGABK010000132.1 GCA_017614625.1 Spirochaetales bacterium | reverse complement strand
GCACATTCCGCCGGTGTGGAGCTGGATCGACTGCACCCCGGTGGCCTCGAAGATCTTGCGCGCATCGACATCCGAGTCGATGTCCGCCTCCATGACGGCGATCTTCATCCTGTCCTTCAGGGCGTTGATGGTCCTGCAGAGCGTGGTGGTTTTCCCGCTTCCGGGCGATGACATGAGATTCAGGAGGAAGACCCCCTTCTTCTTCAGTTCCGAACGCAGCTTGTCGGCATCCCTGTCGTTATCCTCGAAGATGCTCTTCTTTATTTCAATTACTCTGATTTCGTCCATTTATCTTTCCCGTTTTGTAAACATTTAATTATAAACATGCGGACGGGTTTTTCACAACATAATTTCAGTATTCGCCTTTCAGCTCCAGGAAGTACTCAAGCGGGTCGGCAAAGCCCTGAGGGAAGGGATTGTCGCGGCGGAAATCGGGGATCCAGAGGATCTCGTTGTCCGACGTCTCCTGCACGAAGCCGTCGATTCCAAGCTCGTCCACAAGATCCAGGAGCATGTCGTATTCTTCCTTCGTGATCTTCGGGAAACCCGGGTCGTCCTTCGGCGGGACGAACTGGACCATCAGGGAAAGCAGGCAGCTGTCCCTGAAGTTGTCGGCGTACCAGTGAAGGAAATCCACGGTCGCGTCGATGCAGCCCGGGAAGACCAGATGGCGGACCAGAGTCCCCTTCAGGCCGTGCTCAAGGTCGGTGACCGGATGACGGCGGCGAAGGAACTTCATGACAGGGACTATGGCCTCAGAGTATCGGGCAAGGCCGCAGAAGCGCGAGGCCACCGAGCTGTCCAGCGTCTTCACGTCCACGAGATAGAGGTCGATGTAAGGGTCTATGAGCTTGAGGGCCTCGACGCTCTCGTAGCCGGATGAGTTCCAGACGATCGGAAGCTTCAGGCCGCGGGCTTTGGCGTCTTTGACTGCAGTGACGATCGAAGGGATGTAGTGGGTGCCCGTGACCAGGTTGATGCTGGCGGCGCCGAAGTCCTGTAGGCGCAGCATGAGGTCGGCAAGCTCCCCATCCGAGACGGCGACCCCGTCCCAGCCGCCCTGGCTTATCTGGTAGTTCTGGCAGTACCGGCAGTGCAGCGGACAGCCGCAGAAGAAGATCATGCCCGAGCCCTTCTCCCCCGTGACGGGAGGCTCCTCTCCCCTGTGGAGGCCCGACCAGGCTATCCTGACCTCGGAGGTCTGGCAGCAGCGGCCCTTCTGTCCGGCGGTCCTGTCCACGCGGCAGAGATTGGGGCACAGTTCACAACAGCTGTAAGTCATCAGTCCTCCTTGACCATCGCGTTCAAATATATCATCTTTACTGTCATGAGCATATCGGAATTCTTCAAAAAGCTGTTCGGCGGGAAGAAGAGCCTGCCGCCCCAGGTGCAGGAAGCCCCTGCTCCGGAACCCGAGCGTCCGGAGGAGCGGTTCGTGCTGTGCATCGACGGCGGCGGAATGCGCGGAATCGTGCCCGTCGTGATCCTCCAGAACCTCGAGAAGATCATCCGCGAGAACGGCGGAGAAGACGATATCGCCCTGTACTTCGACATGATCGCCGGAACATCCACAGGCGGCCTGATCACGCTTGCCCTGAGCTGCGACTCATCGCTCAGGCACACCGAGCACAACGGCTCCATGCAGATAGACCTGGACGGCCTGCTGGACAACTACATGTCCCTGGGCAAGGAGATCTTCCAGGCCAGGTCGCTTCTGGGAATCAGGCAGTTCGTCTCCGAGAAGTACAGCGCAACCAACATCCAGAACCTTTCCAGGCGCTGGTTCGGAGCCACTATGATGGACAACGCCAAGGTCCCGACGATGATAATGTCGTACGACCTCTCCACAGGCAGCCCCGTGATCATCAGCAGCTATTCGGATTCCGAGCACTACCCCGTCTGGGTGGCAGCGCGCGCAACAAGCGCAGCACCCACCTACTTCGCTCCGCTTGAGTACGGCGGAAAGCTTCTGGCCGACGGAGGAATCATCGCCAACAACCCAGCCCTGTACGCATACATGGAAGCCAGAAAGCTTTATCCCGAATGCCGTATGTTCCACATCCTCTCCATCAGCACCGGCGGAAAGTTCCACACCATGGAGAAGGAGGACGCCAGGGGAATCATGAGCTGGGCAGACCAGGTCACCCCCCTGTTCGACACCGCGCAGAAGCGCACTTCCGACTATGTCCTCGAGAACATGCCGGACGTGGAGTACACGAGGATCGACAACAGCCTGTCGACGCACTTCGAGATGGACGAGACGGACCCCGTGGCGCTGAGGATGATGAAATCCGAGGCGCAGCACAACGCCCTTGCGAGGAAGGATGAGCTCCAGGCCTACGCGCAGAAGCTCCTGGAGAACATGGAGGTCAGGAAGAATGCATCCCAAGCAGGAAATACTTGAGGACAAGCTGGCCGCCCTCTGCCAGGCGCTGGACAACCACCTCGAGGACATCTACGGCGGACACTACAGGCTCCACCCCAACAGGCTCAGACGCGGCAAGGGCTCCAACCCCAGCTTCGACGGCCTCTTCTCCACATCGATCGCCTTCACATTGGGCTACGGCTCGAAATTCGGCCGCGGCTACATCGTGAACGTAGAGATCCGCACGCTGGACAGGGTCTCCCACTACGACAGGGCCGACATCATCGGCGAGGCCTTCTCCTTCATCAGCCAGAACCTGGACTCCTACCTGCCCGGACAGAACCTCCGGATAGTGTACGACGGAGAGGTCATGAAGATTATCGGGGATTTCTCGCTGGGAGAGGTCTGATCAGATCGAAAGGGCCCCAATGGCCGAGCCCAGGACCGGGCTGTCGGGAACCTGCGTGATCACCGCCCGACGCCCCTTTTCCGATAGATAGGCATCCAGATACTCCGTGACAAGGCTCTTCAGCATGCCGATGCTGTGGAACGTGGTCCCGTCGGCGTTTATCAGGACCGGATGGTCCTCGTCCTTCCCGAAGTCTGTCACAAGCACGGCGCTGGCCAGATTGGCCGCAGTGAGCATGGCCGCACGCGAGACGAACGCGCCGAGGATTTCAAGCAG
>JAGABK010000131.1 GCA_017614625.1 Spirochaetales bacterium | reverse complement strand
GACAAGCATATCGAATACTGCACCGGCTGCTTCGCCTGCATGCACAACGGCGGGACCTGCGTCCACGACGACGACATGCGGGAGATTTTGGAGCAGATCCTGGACAGCGACCTGCTGATCTGGAGCTTCCCCCTCTACGCCTACGGGATGCCGGCGCCGCTGAAGGTGCTCATCGACCGGACCATGCCGCTGTCGAGCATGGCCATGAAGAAGGACGGGGACCGCTATGCCCACGTGGCCCAGGCGGATTTCTCCCGGCTGCGCTATCTGATGATCTGCGGATGCGGATTCCCGAACAGCAGGCACAATTTCGAGCCGGCGGTGGCCCAGTTCAAGCTGTGTTTCCCCAACAACCACACGGTAATCACCATCCCCGAAAGCCCCATGTTCAACGTGCCCCAGGCCGATGTCGTTACGAAACCGCGCCTTGAGCTGGTCAGGAGGGCGGGGGAGCAGTACGCCCGCACGGGAGGCATCGATGAAGAACTGCTGGCGCAGATCGGTTCTCCGATGATTCCGGAGGAGACCTACGCGGCCATAGTGAACAAAGGAGTCTGAGAATGAAGGATTTGATTGCATATTGCGGACTGGACTGCGAGCTCTGCGAGGCCTACATCGCCACGAAGAACAACGACGATGCCCTGCGCAGGAAGGTGGCGAAGGAGTGGTCGGAGTTGAACCATGTGGAGATTACGCCGCAGATGATAAACTGCCACGGCTGCCGTGTGGACGGGGTCAAGACTCCGTTCTGCCAGTCCCTGTGTCCCATCCGCCAGTGCGCCCTTGAAAGGAAGGTCGGAACCTGCGCCGACTGCGCGGAGAAGGTATCCTGCGGAAAGCTGACCATGATCACGTCCAGCAGCGAGCTTGCGAAGGGCAATCTGGGGCTGAACTGAGCCGGTTCAACCCACGGTTGAGCGGTTTTACAACCAATGGTACTATAAAGACAACCGACGGTACGTTCACTTCATCGCCGTTTGAGGCTAGCTTTGACCCAGGAGGTTCGGGATGACAGAGACATTCGGACAGAGATTCGCAAGATTCAGAAAGGCCAAGGGCTTTACACAGGATGACATCGCCAACAAGGTGAATGTCAGTTCGCAGGCGGTATCGAAGTGGGAGAACGACATCAACATGCCTGATGTGGGTATCCTCCTCAATCTGGGTGAGATCCTGGGCGTGAGCACGGACGAGCTTCTTGGAAAGGAGACCGCGGTTCCGGCCAAGTACGAGCCGGAGACGGTGAAGACGGATTTCGCCAGGCTGATGCTCAGGATTATCGTCGATTCGAACGAAGGGGACAGGGTGCGCGTGAACCTGCCGCTTCAGCTGCTCAAGATAGCCCTGGATTCGGGAGTGGCCCCGACGCTCAGCATTAACGGGAACGGAAAGGCCGCAGAGGCGCTTTCTGGAATCGACTGGAAGCAGATATATTCGCTGGTGGAGCAGGGTCTTCTGGGTGAGATCGTCACGGTGGATTCGGCCGACGGAGACCATGTGAGGATCGTCGTCGAATGAGAATTACCATCAATGCGCCCAAGGAGGACAAGCCGGGGAGGAGGTTCAGGCTGTACCTGCCTGTTCCCCTGTCGCTCCTGGGCTGGCGCTTCATCTGGAAACACCTTCCCGAGCAGTCTCGCATGTACGCGCCCATCGCGTCGGATCTGGTCAGGGCCCTGAAGGAGTACAGGCGCAAATACGGCTCCTGGGACCTTGTGGAAGTGCACACGGCCGATGACGACACGCATGTGAGGATAAGGATCTGAGAAGGCCTCCGAGGGGGCACTGATTCTTGAACTTGCCCAAAGGCATGTTCGATAGTATTATTAGTGCAGTAATCCTTTGAGGAGGACAGCAATGAGTTTCAAAGATCTGTTGATCGGCCTGGGAATCGGCCTTGTCATAGCATTGATCGTCTACATCTGGCAGAGAATCGGCCGCGCTGACGCGGAGAAGAAGAGCAAGGCGGAGATCGCCAAGCTCAAGGGCATGCTTGCCGACAGGATGGACGTCGAGTCCGAGGGTCTGAAGAAGATCAAGGACGAGAACGAGCAGCTCAAGAAGATGAACGAGAACCTCAGGGTCACAAACGCAGCCCTCATGCAGAAGCCCGGCCGCGCCGAGGTACAGAGACTCCAGGTCTACCAGACTGCGGTCGACAGGCTCGTCATCAACAGCCCCGGTTTCGGCGCCGCATGGCAGAGCGCGCTCAAGGAGAGCGAGGAAGAGTTCGAGAACACCTACAACGGAACTCAGGCCTTCTGGAAGAAGATCCTTCCGGGCAAGACCAACGCCAAGCTCATCCAGAACCCGGACGTGGTAGACGAGCAGTAATCACCATTCGATAACAGCAGCCACGATGGTGGAATGGTAGACACCGGGGACTTAAAATCCCCTGCCGTCACAGGCGTACGAGTTCGAGTCTCGTTCGTGGCAAAAGAAAAGGGCAGGTTGTAGGCCTGCCTTTTCTTTTGCTTCGTCTGGTAGAGACTCGAAACGGAGCAGACAGCAGAAGCCGAGCCGGCGCAGGGTTCTGCAAGCGGAGGCGTCCTGAAGCCGGACTGCCGGGAGGCGGAAGGCGAGTCTCGTTCATGGCATCTACGTGCATTATGCACGGTTTTTTACACATTTTGTCTCGAGACATAGAGGAGTTTTCCTCGAATCAGATGATGTCTGATTCAACAGTGTTCAGGCTAATCCAGATTTCGGAGAATATCAGGCAGATTTCTGATGGGTTGAAATCCACTGTCGATTACGATTGGTTTAAGGTTTCTGGAATGAGGAAT
>JAGABK010000130.1 GCA_017614625.1 Spirochaetales bacterium | reverse complement strand
TCCGTTGTCTGCGATTCCTGCAGGCAGGAGCTCGACTCCGAGTGCTTCGATTCCTTCATGTCCCGCTGCCCCGTGTGCATGTACCCCAAGACTGCGCCCGAATACGGGTGCCGCCTGTGCTCGGGCAAGGCCCGCTTCAGGGTCTTTCCGGTGGCAAGGTACGACGGCCCGCTGTCCTATTCGGTGCTGGACAGCTTCAAGTTCCACAACAGGAAGGAGATGGCCAAGGTGGTGGCCATGTACCTCGGCCGCGCTCTGGAAGTCCTTGACCCTGAAGGAAATGCACTGATCGTGCCGGTTCCGTGCAGCGCCGAACGCCTGCGCGTTTTCGGCTGGGACCAGATGACCGAGGTCTGCAAGTCTCTGGGCCGGCCGTGGGCGAAGCTGCTTGCCAACAATTCCTCCGGTTCTGGCTCCGCAAGGGTCCAGCAGAAGAAGCTGGACAGGGCGGGAAGGGAAGAGCTCTCGGCGGGGAAGTTCTCCATGAATCCCTGCTGCCGCGGTCCGATGCCTGCGAAGGACAGGAAGATAATCGTGGTCGACGACATCGTCACGACCATGAGCACGATGAACGCCGCCATCGCCGTGCTGCAGGAGAACGGCTTCACGGACGTCGACGGCGCCAGCTGGCTCGCGGAGTTGTAGGGTTTGGTGTCGAGGACGTCAAGGAGGATGAGGACGCTGAGGAGGATGAGGAGGATGAGGAAGACGAGGACGCTTACGAAATACGAGGAATCGTGGTAATCGCCGGTAATCATTCCTTATAGAAGAGTTTGCGTCTGCTTCCGGGCGGGACAGCCTTGCGGGAATAACTGCGGATTTCATCCATCGTCATCGATGAATACATCTCGTGCAGTTGCTGCGGTGACAGTTTGAATAGGGCGGTGTACAGCTTGTCGTTGTAGGCGTCGAGGAAGTGTCCGTTCCTGAACATCCAGAAACAGTCGTATGGCACGAACTTGCCGTCTTTCCTCAGGTAGGCCGGATTGTCGAAGATGTATTTGCCCAGATTGAAGAGGTAGTCCGGTTCCCTGACCACTATGTAGGCAGGGCATTTCCGGAGGATGCAGCGGTATCTTCCAAGTTTTTCTTTTTCGTTCCTGCGAAGGAATTTGCTTGCATTCACATTCACGATTCTCATCGTGTCGCTGAGGGATTCCCATGATGGCGTCAGGAAGACGTCGTGGGTATGGTTCGGCATGGTGACCGAGAAGATCAGGGTGATCCCCCTGTCTTCGCAAAGCCGGCATAGCAGGTTGTGCCTGTATTCGCCGAAACCGCGGGATAGGAAATGGTTTTCCCCGTTTGCGGTTTTTGTTATGACGTGATAGAACACCCCGGTCTTGTCGATGTTGTGCGATGTGGATCTTCCGATCTTTTCCTCGTAGATGTCATGCTTCGGTGCTTTCAGCAGTTCCTTGTAAGTGTCCATAACGGTTGCCTCCATGCACCCCTATACAGCGGAACTCCGGTTTGCATTGAAAAAAACTGGGCCTTAAGGAAAATTTCCTCGTATTTCGTCAACTTCCTCATCCTCCTCGACTTCCTCGTCCTCCTCATCCTCCTCAACGTCCTCGACACTCGTGGCCGCCGCGGGCAAAATATAAACACTGTATTGACATAAATGCCTCGCACGGATATAGTTCAAGAGGATTTTTAATGAAGGTTTTTGAGGGATCGATAACTTCGGTCCCTTTTTTATGGGCTTTTATGTTGAAGAATGAGATTGAAAGGGATCCGCTGTTCTCGGATCTCAGGGAGATCGTGGAGAATCTGGGCATGAAGCTGTGCTATGCGAGGAAGAGCAGGCTCGGCAGCACGACCCAGGTGTTCGTGGACATCATGAAGCCGGAGGGAGAGACGGGAATAGACGAGTGCGCCATGGTGCACAACACCATCCTCCCGAGGCTGGAGATGAAATACGGCCGCGACGACCTTTACGTGGAGGTCTCCACTCCGGGACTGCAGAGGAACCTCAGGGATGTGTACGAGTTCTCTGTTTTCACGGGCAAGAGGTGCCGGGTGTACAGCGTTTCGAAGAACAGCTGGATAAGCGGCATCATCGCGGGGACGGGGAAAGAAGGCGTCTCGCTTTCCGATTACGAGGTCGAGGACCTCGGAGAGAAGGGCGGGAATATCGAAATCGCATATGAAGACATCCAGAAGGCAAAGCTGGAATATAAATGGGAGGATATGAAAAATGTCCGAGTTAAGGGAAGCCATCAGGGCGATGGTCGAGGATAAGGGTATCTCGCAGGAACTGGTCCTGGATACCATCAGACAGACTCTTCTTGCGACCTACAAGAGGAAGTTCGGAACCGACGAGAACGCGGTCGTGACGTTTGCGGAGGACCTTTCCTCCGTGGAGCTCGCTTCGCGCAAGACGGTCGTCGACGAGAGCAACTACTACAACGAAGTCACGGAGATTCCGCTTGACGAGGCCCTGGAGCTCAGCCCGGAGGCCGAGATCGGCGACGAGCTGCTCATTCCCATCGACCCGAAGAGCTTCGACAGGATAAGCGTCCAGACCGGAAAGCAGAAGGCCCAGTCGGCAATCAGGGAGATCCAGAAGGACGAGCTGCTGCAGGAGTACAAGGGCAAGGTCGGTGAGATCATCAACGGCTATGTCCAGGGCGAGAAGGACGGCGACCTCATCATCGACCTGGGAAAGACCCAGGGTTATCTTCCCAGGAAGAACCAGAGCCCCAAGGAGTATTACCAGAAGGGCGACAAGATCCGCTGCTATGTGGAATCCGTCAGGCCGGACGAGAGGTCGGAGCGCAACATCCGCGTCATCCTCAGCCGCGCCAGCACGGACTTCGTCAAGAGGCTGTTCGAGATCTACGTTCCCGAGCTGGTGGCCAAGGACGCTTCCATCGAGATCATGGGAATCGAGCGTGAGCCCGGCTACAGGACGAAGGTCGCGGTCGCACCGAGGAAGGTGGACGCTGACGCCGTCGGAACATGCGTCGGTCTCAAGGGCAACAGGATACAGGCCATCATGAAGGAGATGGACGACGAGCGCATCGATGTCATCAAGTGGGATCCGAACCCGCTGGAGTACATCGCCAACGCGCTTTCGCCGGCAAAGGTCCTCCAGGTCTATGTGATCGACCAGCAGAGGAAGGAGGCGGTCGCCATCGTGGACGACAGCCAGCTTTCACTGGCCATCGGCAAGCAGGGACTGAACGTCAGGCTTGTCAACAGGCTCTGCGACTGGGTTGTCAACGTCAAGACCCAGGAGCAGTTCGCCGAGATGGACATCTCCAGGGAGGCCAGGGCGGTCGCAGATTCCGTCTTCATGGACGATGACCAGCAGCAGTACGAGGAGTCCGGAGAGGAGGAGATGGCTCTCACCGATCTTCCGATCGACAAGGCTCTCATCGACAAGCTCAATTTCTACGATATCTATTCCGTCGAGGAGTTCATCAACCTCACGGACGAGGATTTCGCAGCCATGCCGAACCTCTCCGCCGACGAGATCGAGAAGATCAACGAGATCATCAAGGAGAACGTCGACATCATCGAGGACGAGGCCGAGGTGGAGGACGGCGAGGAGACCTTCGCATGTCCCAAGTGCGGCTATCCTCTCAAGGTCGGCATGACCGAGTGTCCCAACTGCC
>JAGABK010000129.1 GCA_017614625.1 Spirochaetales bacterium | reverse complement strand
CGAAGGTGGTCGCACTCGGAATCGCCACCCTGGTCATTGCCGTCGTCGCCTTAGGCGTGGGAAGGTACTGGCTCAGCCCCGTCGATATCGTCAGGGTCATCATCCAGCGCATCAGCGGCCGTGACATGGGCATGTCCCGCAACGCCGTGGCGGTCATAATGAACATCCGCATGCCGAGGATCCTGACATCCCTTCTTCTGGGGGCCGGACTTGCGCTGAGCGGACAGACCTTCCAGATGGTCTTCCGCAACCCGCTGGTTTCGCCGGATGTGCTGGGTACGAGCTCGGCCGCTTCCTTCGGGGCGTCGCTTTCGCTTCTGCTGGGCCTGACATCGGCCTTGGTGAGCCTGAACGCCTTCATCTGCGGAATCGCGGCGCTGCTCGTAATTTATGCCATAGCGAGCCGTACCAAGCGTGAGCACACGCTCTCGCTGATTCTGGTGGGCATGGTGGTCTCGTCTCTTTTCTCGGCGGCCACAAGCTTCGTTAAGCTCGTTGCCGACCCGGAGAACGTCCTTCCTGCAATCACTTACTTCCTCATGGGCTCGCTTTCGGGCGTGGGCTACAGAAGCCTGCAACTGATCTGCATCCCCATGGCGCTGTCATTCGCGGTGCTGCTTGTTCTTTCGTGGAAGATCAACCTGCTGTCGCTTTCCGAGGACGAGGCCCGCTCGCTCGGCGTGAACACGCGCCTGATCAGGTTCATCGCCATATCGGCCGCCACGGTCCTTGTGGCCTGCAGCGTGTCGGTGGCCGGAAACATCGGCTGGGTGGGCCTGATAGTGCCCCACATCTCCAGGATGATGGTTTCCAACGACGCCAGACATTCATTTCCGTCGTCCATGTTCATAGGGGCCTCGCTTCTGACTGTGGTTGACTGCGTCTCGCGCGCCGCCTCGACCATAGAGATACCAATAGGAATCCTCACCGCGTTCATAGGCGCGCCGTTCTTCCTCTTCCTGCTTTTCCGGGAGGTGCGCTATGATTCTTGAAATCAAGGACCTGGTCTTCGGCTACAAGGACAATGAAGTCATCAAGGGCCTTTCGCTGAACATAGGCGGCGGCGAGGTGGTGAGCCTTCTGGGCAGAAACGGTGCGGGAAAGACCACGCTGCTGCGCCTGATTGCACATTTCCTCAAGCCGCAGGGCGGAACAATAACAATCGACGGAAAGCCCGTGGGGGAGATGAAGCTTCAGGAGAGGGCCTGCTGCATGGCCTACATCCCTCAGATATCGCGATCTGCCTTCCCTTATTCGGTCAGGACCTCAATCCTCATGGGAGCCTCCAACAGGCTGCCGTTCTTCAGGACGCCTGGCAGGGCCGAGGAAGAGGCAGTGGATCAGATAATCGGACTTCTGGGTATCGGGAAGCTGGCCGGGCGCAACATGGAGAACATCTCCGGCGGAGAGAGGCAGCTGGTGCTGATCGCCCGCGCGCTGTTGCAGAACGCAAGGCTTCTGATTCTGGACGAGCCCACTTCTTTCCTTGATTATTCGAACCAGATAATGGTGCTTGAGAAGATCGGCGAGCTGGCAGCCCGCGGCTACAGCTGCATATATTCGACCCACAATCCCGAGCTGGCTCTGATGCATTCCACGCGCGTGGTGGTCATGGACGGCGGGGTCATCCGGTTCGACGGCGCTCCGGAGGCCCTGGTAGGAAACGATGTCCTGTCAGAGGTGTATGGACGTAAAATCGACGTGATGCGTACGGAAAGAGGCAACATTGTATGCGTACCTCAGTAGGCTGGTGGAGTGACAGGTCAATCGAATGGTTCTCGAGGGCGAGTGCGGAAAGCTCTTTCCACATGGAGCTTTCGGCTCTGATCATGAAGCATATCGATCCTTCCTTCTCCGTCCTTGAGGCAGGCTGCGGCCTGGGCTACGAGGCACAGCTTCTTGCAAAGGCCGGGTACGCGGTGAAGGCTCTGGACAAGGACCCGCGGGTCGTGGAAGCCGCCGCAAGGCGCACCGGTCAGGACATCTTCCGGTGCGCAGACCTCTATGAATCCGATGAGAAGGCAGATGTCCTTCTATGCGTGAACTTCGGTTACATCGAATCCGCAGACGACCTGAGGCGTCTTGCCGGCCATGCAGAAAAAAAGATCGTCTGCGTCATGTCGCGACACACCAACAGGGACAACGTTTCCAGGCAGGACAGGACGGAGAAGGTGAAGTCGCTTCTGGAGGAGGCGGGATTCAGGTTTTCCATGACGGACTTCAGCCTGGATTTCGACCAGCCGCTGCTTTCGATGGAGGAGGCAGCGGAATTCATCTCATGGACTTATCCGGATGACGATGTGCAGAGGTTCCTGGGTTTCGTGGAGCCGTCCGGGGATTCGGAGTATCCGTTCAAATTGGGAAACAGGAAGAACATGGTTCTGTTCGATATAGAGCTTTAGGAGTTTCGTATGAAGAAAGCATTACTGATTGTCACACTGGTCTTTGCATCGGTTTCGCTTCTGGCAGCACAGGCCATCGATGAGCAGCCGGCATCCGAAGAGGCCGGATATCAGGTCTTCGTGGACGATCTGGGCAGGGAGGTGACTCTTCCTTCGGACATCACGCGCATAGCGCCGTCGGGCTCGAACGCGCAGGTCATCGTGTTCCAGATCGCCCCGGAGAAGCTCGTGGGCCTTTCCACGGCGCTGGGCGATGCGGAGAAGACGGTCTATCCGGAATTCACGCACAGCCTTCCGGTGTTCGGGACGCTTTACGGAAAGAAGGCAAACCTGAACAGGGAGACGCTGATCCTGGCAAGCCCGCAGGTCGTCATCGATGTGGGCGACATCAAGGGCTCCGTGGAGGACATGGCTAGGGAGCTGGACCAGGTCTCTGCCGATGTCGGCGTGCCGGTGATCTTCATCGAGGCCAACATGCGCAACTATCCCGAGGTCTTTAGACGTCTGGGGGCCCTTTTGGGCTACGCCGAGCGCGGAGAGCAGCTGGCTTCGTACTACGAGGGCGCCGTGAAGGAGATCGAGGCAAGCAAAAGCGGTACGGCCCCCAAGGTCTACATCACATCGTCCAACGACGGACTATATGCGATTATCGGCGGCAAGAGCCACGCCGAGTGCGCCGAGATGGCCGGAGCTGAGGTCGTGGTGACGTCCAAGCTCGTCCAGACCAACGGCAACGTGTCTCTGGAGACGCTGTACCAGCTTGACCCGCAGTACATCTTCGCCTACACGGAGGAAGGATACAAGACCATCACCACAGCACCCGAATGGGCGCTCCTGGAGGCGGTGCAGAAGGGACGTGTGTACCTGGTTCCCGACATGCCGCACGGCTTCATAGACCAGCCGGTATGCTCCAACAGGATCGTTGGACTGTACTACCTTGCCTCCGTCTTCTATCCGGAGGCCGGAATCGACCTGGCCGCCAGGACGAAGGAGTTCTACAGCCTGTTCTACCGCGCAGACCTCACGGATGAGCAGATACAGGCGATTCTGAACCGCTGAACCGGCATCCTGCTGGGCTGGGGACTGGAAATTATGCCTCTTGTACGGTAGATTGGAACGGGGTGAATCCGCCGTCAAGAGGTATGTCATGAAGCGCAAGATACTTGATTACGTCAACATCACGATAGGAAGCTTTCTGGTTGCCGTGGGCGTCGCGTACTTCGTGAACCCCGCGAAGATCGCATCCGGCGGAGTCAGCGGCATTGCCACCATGGTCTACCACACCATAGGGTGGAACCCCGGTTACGTGATCTTTGCGCTGTCCGTCCCGCTGTTCGTCATCGGAATGAAGGTCTTCGGAAAGGTCTACGGCTTCAAATCGCTTCTGGGCACGCTGCTGCTTTCCGGCTTCACCCTGGTTCTTGTAGATATTTCAGGCGGAACCGGATTCCTCGATTACACCGAACCAGTCAGCATGTGGCTCAGCGCGCTCTTCGGAGGCGTCTTCATGGGGGCGGGAATAGGCTTCGTCATGAAAGGCGGGGCAAACACCGGCGGCACCGACATCGTCGCCCAGATCCTGAACAAATACACGCCCATGTCCCTTGGTACGTGCCTGACGCTGGTCGACGGCATCATCATAGCCGCGTCGGTCTTCGTTTTCGGGATTGAGAGCGCCCTTTATGCCGTGACGACCGTCTACATCTGCGGAGTCGTCATCGACAAGGTGGCCCTGCCGATCGGTGCCAACACCGCCAAGATCGTCATGATCATATCGGAACATGTGGATGAGATCAGCGAGGTGATTCTGCATGAACTGGACCACGGAGCGACACTCCTTTCGGCCAAGGGTGTGTACACGGGCAAGGACAGGCCCGTGATCATGAGCGTCGTCTCCAACCAGGAGGTGGCCAAGCTCACATCGCGCGTCAAGGAAATCGACGACAAGGCCTTCATGGTCGTACAGAACACCAGCCAGGTCCTGGGCGAGGGCTTCGTGCCCATGTCCAAGGCCATAAACATGCATTTCGGAGGTTGAAGATGGAGTACAGGACCGAACATGATTCGATGGGTGAGATCCGGGTTCCCGCCGACAGGCTCTGGGGAGCCCAGACGCAGAGAAGCTGCCAGAACTTCAGGATCGGCGTGGGGATCGAGACCATGCCGCGCGAGATAATCCATGCCTTCGGAATCCTGAAGAAGGCCGCGGCCCTTGCCAACGCGACCCTCCGTCCGCAGAAGATGACACCCGAGAAGCTGGACGCCCTGACCCGCGCCTGCGACGAGGTCATCTCGCTGGAGCTG
>JAGABK010000011.1 GCA_017614625.1 Spirochaetales bacterium | reverse complement strand
TCCGTCGATGCAGAAGAAAGTGGTGTATATGTCATAGGGAAGGGTCTTCCTGGTGTTCGAATACACGAAGTAGCCGCGTTCGACGTAGGTCTTCGTGACTGCGTCCTTGGCCTGCGGGTCCACCGGGATTGCCCCGAGGAAGGCCGGAACGGCCATGCAAAGCAATATGATTGCTGAAATTATGCGTGCTTTTCTCATATCTGAAATCTAACACATAGCCCCCGCCAGTTCAATATCGAGTCCGTTGCATGCGGAAATAGTTGACGACTGAAAATCTTTTTGATATCATTTTGATATCAGCAGACCGCGCCGGGAGCTCAGCGCTCTGAGCACAGCGCCCGGAAGCCCGGTCCCGATGAAAGGAGGCTTTCCATGGAGAAAACCAGTTCAGTAACAGAGAAGAGGATCAAGCCGGCCAGCGGAATGGCCGCTCTCATTCTGCTCATCGTACTCATCCTCGGAGCCGTCGCCGTGTTCGTCCTCGGCGTCAAGGCAATCGTCGAGACATACACGCCGTCCGTGATCTACGACTACAGCACGGGAATCGCCACCTACAGCACGGGTTCCGTCACAGCCGGAATCATCATGATAGTCGCGAGCGTGATAGCATGGATCGTCCTGACCATCTGCTTCGCAGGCCTGAGGATCGTGAAGCCGAACGAAGCCCTGGTTCTGTCGCTATTCGGTAAATATTACGGCACGATATACGATTCAGGCTTCTTTTTCGTGAATCCCTTCGCTACGGCCATCTATCCCAGAAAGCGCGACGAGGACGCCGCCAGCGCCGTCGCAGAGGCCACTAAGAACAACCAGGCCACGTTCTACCGCATCCCGAAGAAGGTCTCTACCAAGCTCACCACCTTCGTCAACGGCAACCAGAAGGTCAACGACAAGCTGGGCAACCCGGTCGAAGTCAGCGCCATTGTCGTCTGGAAGGTCGTGGACGCCACCAAGGCCGTCATCAACGTCGACAACTACACCGAGTACCTCTCCAGCCAGACGGACTCCACCATCCGCAACGTCGCACGCCTCTATCCGTACGACCTGATGTCCGATGACGACGACACCAACGACGATGCCGATGAGACCACGCTCCGCGGGTCGGCCGTGCAGGTGGCAGAGCAGATGAAGAGCGAGCTCGCCGCGAGGGTCGAGAACGCCGGAATCGAGATCGTCGAGGTACGCCTGAACCAGATCGCCTACGCCACCGAGATCGCCGCAGCCATGCTCCAGAAGCAGCAGGCCGTGGCCATCATCGCCGCGAGGAAGAAGATCGTCGAAGGTGCGGTCTCAATGGTCGAGATGGCCCTGGACAAACTCAAGGACGACGGTGTCGTGGACCTTGACGAGGAGCGCAAGGCCCAGATGGTCTCCAACCTCCTGGTGGTCCTGTGCGGCAACAAGGAAGCAAACCCCGTGCTGAACACGGGAACGATCTATTGAGAGTGAATTCGAATGCCGGATACCGGGAAACCTTCCAAGAAACAGATTCCCCTCAGACTTTCCGATTCGCTTTTCAGGGAACTGTCCCGGTGGGCGGAGGACGACTTCCGCAGCCTCAACGGTCAGATAGAATACCTTCTGACCGAGGCTGTGAGGAAGCGTCGGAAGCAGTCCGCCCCCGAGGACTGAATCAGCCGTTCAGCTTCTCGAATTCGTCGAGAAGCGCGGCGAACTTCTTTGTGGCGGCTTCCACGGGCTCCTGTGTGGACATGTCCACGCCTGCTCCCTTGAGGGTCTGGATCGGGAACTTCGATCCGCCCGACTTCAGGAAGCCGAGATAATCCTCCAGCTCCTTCTTTCCGCCGTTGAGGACGCGCTCCGAGAGTGCGATCGCGGCAGAGATTCCGGTGGAGTACTTGTAGACATAATATGCATTGTAGAAGTGCGGGATTCTCAGGCCTTCCAGGTCCGAGTTCTCCTCGAACACCATGTCCGGACCGAAGTAGGCCTCCAGCAGGTCCCTGTAGTTCTTTCTCAGCGTGGTGACCGTAAGCGGCTGGCCCTGTTCCTGCTGGGTGTGGCAGATGAGCTCGAACTCGGCGAACATGGTCTGGCGGAACAGCGTGGCGATGATGTCGTCGATCTGCTTGGCGATGATGTACTTCTTCATCTCCTTGCTCTCGGCGTGGTCGATGAACCAGCGCGCGACCAGCTGCTCGTTGAAGGTCGAGGCGACCTCGGCCTCGAAGATCGTGTAGTCGTAGCAGAGGAACGGGTTGTTGCGCTTGGAGTAGTAGCTGTGCATGCTGTGGCCGCCTTCATGCGCGAGCGTGAAGACATCGCCCAGGACATCCTCCTTGTAGTTAAGAAGGATGTACGGTGCGCCGATGAAGCCGCCGCTCGAGAAGGCTCCGCTGCGCTTTCCCTTGTTCTCGTACCTGTCGACCCAGCGGTCGGACGTGATTCCGGCGTAGATCGTCTTCACGTAGTCCTCTCCCAGCGGGGCAAGCGCGTCGCGGACTATCGCGGCGGCCTCCTCGTAGGTCTTGTGGGTCTTGATCGAGCCCACGAGGGGAACGTAGACATCGTAGTGCCTGAGCTCGTCCAGGCCCAGGATCTTCTTGCGAAGGGCGTAGTAGCGGTGCAGGGCGGGGAAGGCCTTGTGCACGGCGTCGATAAGGCCGGTGTAGACGCTGCGCGGAACGTCGTCGCGGTACAGCGCCGCATCAAGGGCGGTGTCGAATCCGCGCACGCGGGCGTTGAAGATGTCCTGCTTGACCGAACCGGCGTACAGGGCGGCGATGGTCTGCTCATGGGCCTGGTAGGTTCCGTAGAACTGCCTGTAGGCGCGCTGTCTTACATCCCTGTCCGGGTTGATCATGAACTGCGACCAGGTGCTCTGCGAAAGCGGGGCGTCGTCGATCTTTCCGAAATCCAGGTCGACGTTGGTGAGCATTCCGAAAGCTGTGCGCGGGGTGCCCTGCAGCTCTGACTGCTTGGCCAGAAGCTCCTCCTCCTTCGGGGAGAGGGTGTGGTCCTTCTGGCGCAGGATCTTCTTCAGGTAGACGCGGCTGTCGTCGAAGGCCTTGTCCCCGATCCACTTGCCCAGGTCCTTGATCTCGAGGATCTCGGGGTCCATGTAGCTGACCGAGGCGATCAGGTCGGTGTAGACCTGGGAGATGACGCCGAGCTTGCGCTGGTTCTCGGGGTCGTTGGACTCCGCGGACGACTTGAGGGAGGCGTATACGTAGACCTTCTCGGCGATGATCATCGTCTCTGTGAGCCAGTCCATGGCCTCGAGCAGCTTCTTCGGCGACTCTCCGAGCTTTCCGCGGAACTGTCCCGCTTCCTTCGTCTTCTCCTGAAGGACCTTGAGCTCATTCTCCCAGTCCGCATCGCATGCGTAGAGGCTGCTCAGATCCCACTTGTCGTTTTCCTTGACCTGACTTCTCAACGGTATCTCTCTGGCCATATCATTCTCCTTGACCTATTAGTTTCAGTATGCTTCTCGCCGCCTTTCCCCGGTGGCTGTATCTGTTCTTCTCCTCTTCCGGAAGGGCCGCCATCGCACAGCCGGCCTCGTTGCAGAAGAAGACCGGATCGTATCCGAATCCGCCCGTGGCGTCCGATTCCTCCTGCAGGATCCTGCCTTCGGTGCTTTCCTGCACGCAGTAGACCGTGTTGTCGTCCTTTATCAGGCTGATGGCGCAGACGAAGGCCGCCGACCTTTCGGCGTCCGGTTTCCCTGCAAGCTTCTCCAGAAGCAGTGCGTTCCTTTCCTTCGCGCTCAGAAGCGGACCTCCGTCCTCCGAGCCGAAGCGCGCCGTGCGCACGCCCAGAAGACCGGGCAGGGCGCTGACCAGGAGCCCCGAATCGTCCGCCATGACGGCATAGCCCGTGATTCCAGCCTTCTTCAGCTGTCCGTAGAGGGTCCTGGCCTTCAGGAGCGAGTTCTCAATGAAGGTCTCGCGGTCCTCCTCGCAGTCGAAGGAAAGTCCCGCCTCGGCGGGAAGAAGAATCTCGTGGCCCTTGAATATCAGCTGGAACTCATGTCTCTTGTGTGCGTTTGAGCTTGCAAGCAGGATCCTCATGGTTTGAGGATAAAGCATTTGAAACAACTGTTCAACATTCTTCCAGGCGCAGGGGCCCGTCCCGCCGCGCTATCAGGCTGATCCCGAAGACCTCGAAGGGCCTGAACTCGGGAAGGCTGAGGTTCCTGCGCTCCTGCTCGTCCAGCAGCTCGAACCCCCTCAGCGAGTAATCGGTCTCCAGGCTTCTTTCGTCCGCCATGCTGCGCAGGTATCCGGAGGAGAGGGAAACGGCGGTGGCTATGGTCTCGGTGTCCAGATTCAGCACCTCCGCGATCAGGCTGTAGCGGATCTTCTTCTTGGCCTTCCGGGATGCCTCCAGCAGGTTGCACAGCGTCCGCCTGCAGGCCTCGGCCTCCCTGGAGGCGTCCCTGTCCCCGAGGCACCAGGCCGATGTCTCCTTGTCGACGACCTTCGCCCACTGGTAGTCCAGCCTCCCGCTGTAGTAGATGCTTGCGGACCTGTCCGTGCGGAATCTGTCGAAATTGGCCGTGCTCAGGTAGTCTCCCACGGCGAAGGTCTGCTCCCTGTCGAAGTTGAACACCCGGCATATGCGCTCCACCGTCTCGTCCGGAAGCTGGGAGATCACCGTGCACAGGAAGATGAAGATCTTCTTCTGACGCCCGGGCCTTCTGGCGCACATGTAGCGCAGCCTCTCGGCCACCGGGGAGCACTGCTCGTCCCTCTCTGCGACCAGGTCCGGCCGGATGATGTCCTCCTCCGGGCCGGCGGAGGCGACGGGGCCAGAGTAGGGCAGGTAGTATCTTACATAGGACGAGCATATGCGCTCGCGCGAGGTCTTCATCTTCAGGTAGTTGAGGGCCAGGCGCTCCATGGCGCACCGCAGGAAGGCGGGATACTCCCCGCGCCCGTCCGAATAGGAGTTGATGATCCTGTCGACATGGCCCTCCACGTAGATGACGAAGCCGGACATCTCCTCGACCGAAAGGAGGCTTCTGACCGATTTCATGAAGTACACTTCGATGATGGTCAGTTCCCTGAGTTCGTTGAATGTCTCGGCCACGCATTGAGCCGTCCGGCCGTACCTTTCGGACAGGTCGATGTACCTGCGGGCACGGTCCGACAATAGTTCTTCGGCTGTCATCGGATACCCTCTCGCGAAATGTGTATCTAAAACACTATCAAAGACAAAAGGCGCGCGGAAGCCCGGTTTTCCCGCAGGGGGCTGCCACAATGGAACATCATGTGTGGTTTTTTCTCAGAATGGAGTGGAATTGACAGAAATCCTTTTAATAAAAGAAATTGTTTTTCGTAAAAAAAAGATCCCCCGGATCCGGGGGACCTTTTGTGCAAGGACTGTGCCGTCAGAGATCGATGTCCATGTCGATTTCGGGGACATCGACCGAATCGCCTCCGATGGAGGAGAACTGCTCGGCCGCCTCAAGGTCGTCGACACTGAGCTCGAGATTGTCGAGGCCGACTTCGTTGAGACTCTCAAGGGAGGTTTCGATGCTCTGAGCGATGCGCTCCTCGTCCTCCTTGTAGTTGTCAACGTAAGCCTGGAGTTCCTC